>JALEGO010000236.1 GCA_022763165.1 Flavobacteriales bacterium | reverse complement strand
CCATCATAGTGCAGGACATTTAAATATCCGCTTTTAGACTGACTCATAGAACCACTTTTTGAATTGTTTAGAGGAGAACTAAAATTTAAAAGTAAAAAAGTAAAGGTTAGTAATTTCATCGTAAGGTTTTTACGATATCCACAAGATTTATGCCATGAAGAGCTACAGTTTGATGCCTAAGACAGTAATATCGTCTATTTGAATATTTGGCCCTTTCCAATTCAACCATTCCGACTTCAATGCTTGATGCTGTTGAGCCATAGGTTTATCTCCATTCTTAACGAGTAGTTCTTTAAATCGATAGGAGTAATATTTTTTATTTTCTTTACCCCCTTTTTGATCGATAAAACCATCAGTAAATATGTACAACTGATCACCTTTCTTTACTGGAATTTCACTCATATTGAAGGAGTCACCCTTTTTGTAGTCCATTCTTCCTAAAACCAATGGATCACGATCTAGTTCTATGAACTCATTGTTCCTGAGAATGTAACCAGGTGTACAAGATGATGTGAATTGAATTTTTGACCTAGACTTATTTATAGCACAAATAGACACTTCCATACCAATATCCAAATGGTATCCCTTATTGTTATTGCTATTTGTCCTGGCCATTTCTCGGCTCAAAAGGTTTAGAATAAGGTCAGGTCGAATAACGCCAAACTCTTTAACAACTTTTTCCAAAAGGTTGTAACAGAGCATAGATGATAGGGCTCCTGGAACCCCGTGCCCTGTGCAATCAACTACGGCAATTACATCTGCATTACCTGAGTCAAAGTGCCAAAAGAAATCACCACTGACAATATCTTTCGGTTCGTATAATAAAAAGTGATCTTCAAATAAGCCTTGCAATTGGGCTTCTGGGGCCAACACCTTTTTTTGGATGTCCAGCGCACATTCAAGACTTTCCTTAGTTCTTAATCGTTCTTTTTCAATGACTTCTTTTTGAGACTTTATCAATTGATTTTGATGAATTAGCTCTTTGTTTGATTTCTTTTTATCACGAAACTTTGTAAACAGCAAGAAGCTAAAAAGCATAAGGGAGATGGTTCCAGCAAACCAGTAGGTGTCTTTGTATTTTTGAGTCTCTAATTTAATGGTATTGAGTTCATTTTTTGTTTTAAGAAGCGCAAGGTCCTGTTGTTGTGTTTGAAAATCAAAATTTAACCTCATTTGGAGTAGTTGCTTACTATTGATGTCTTTGTTTATCGAATCTCTTAAGACCAATAGATCCTCTTGATACTTGAGTGTTTGTTGCGTTTTTTTCTGCCTTTTACTTAGTTTTACCAACAACTCCAAACATATTTTTTGTTCTTCCAATTCTCCCGAATTTCTGAAACTCTCAAAAGCATTGGAGGCATGAACCTCAGCCTTGCTGTTTTTTCCTTGGTCGAAATATAGCTCGGACAGCGTGGTAGCGGCTGCAGCCAATATAAATTTAGGTTCATTTTTATCATTGATGATATTTGTAAGAATAAACTCCGCTTCTGTTTCTTTTTTCAGTCTTATCAGGTGGGCACTGTACTGAATTTTCCATTGTGAATACCACAAAGGTGAGCCTTCGGGGATGGCGTTCTTAGCAATTTCAAACATCTCATTGGCTTTTTCAAAGTCACCCCTTTCAGAATAAAGTGTACCCAAGTTTGTGGCTGCAGGGAACTTTCTTGCATTATTCCTCATGGCTTCGTGGACTGCAAGTGCTAACTTGTAGTAGTACTCCGCCTTATCGAAGTCTTTTGCAAAAATTGCTGCAATGTTATTGTATATCGCTGCAAGTCTTAGAGAGTCACCTGTTTTTAAAGCAATATTTCTAGCAGAATCAAAGTAAATAAGTGCTTGATCATTGATGCCATGTTGGTTATAAGCCGTGGCCAGTTTCACTAAATTTCTTGTCATTTCGGCTGTATCTTTAAGCTCTATAGCAAGGTGATAGCATTGTTCTAAAGTTTTAATTGCTTCAAAGTGGATAAGCTTATGCTCAAAAATGTTCACCTTTCGACTTAAGGCTACCAGCTCCAAATCTTTGCGATTTAGCTTAAGAGCATGATCGAGCAAGAGTTCTTGGAAGAAAGCTGCACTGTCGTGCATTCTTTTTTCGAATGAATAACGATAGCTGAGTGAGTTAAGACCTACGAAGTATAGTGAATCAAATTTTTGCTCATTAACGATTTGCAGCAGCTCGCTGAATGTCTTTTGTCCATCAATAGCCACTTTGGCTTCAGAAGCAAAGCTTATAAACAAAAAGATTATAATGAATAACGCCCTTTTCAAAATACCCATAAATTGGTCTTTCTACGGAGGAAGTTCAAGAGAGTTTCGTGATAAAGGGAATTGATAAAGTAGATTACTTCATTGGAGGAAAAACGATGACATGAGAATTGTAGTCAGTATATTCGGTAAATTTGGTTTTCAGGAAGAGTGGTTTGCTTGTTATTGCTAGTTTCTGGTTCGGAGAACCGGACCAATTACACTCTTTCAGCGTATCGAATCTTGTGACCCAAGTATGCCATCCTTGTTCACTAAATCCCCAACCAAATTCGTAATGCCGCAATAAAGAATCAATTGCTAGCGTATCAGATTTAAGGTGATAAAGGTTTTCAATTTGAATGTTTGGCTGGCGCCACACATAGTATTCTTTATTCTGCCTGAAATTTTGCAGACACCTGTCATACTCGGAAGACGAACGTGATAAGAAAAGATACGCCTTCCAATCAAAGAATTCTGTTAGAATATGGGCAACACTCCAACCAGCGAATTCTCTTTGGTCCCAAATATTCGTGTGAAAAGTGTTTAGCTTTTCAAAGCTTGAATCTAAACCATATCTTAAGCCTTCGATAGCGTATATTGTGCAATGCATACTATCTACGTCTAGAAGTTTTTTGACATATTTTTGATAAAGTGATAGCGTATCTTGGATGAAGACATTTTCTGCTGAAGAACGCCAAACGGTTCCATAATACTTACTTAATCCTGTATCAGAGTAATATGCATTAAAATATTCATTTTCAATTTCGGCAATCCGATTTATTGCCATTTCCGAATTGAAATTGTTGTATTTATTTGCTCCAGTACTTTTGACGGTATAGGTTTTTGGTTCGACCTCTACATCTGGAATGAGTTTTTTTTCATTGTTGCAAGCTGTAAGCAGTATGATAAGAAAGAGTCTATAGACTACCATCCTGTTACCAATAGGTTGCGAGCTCCATTCATTCCACATTTTTGATACTTGTGATATGCTCCAGCCGCACGTTCTCGAATTTGACTTTGACTTTCTCCTTGCACCCAACCATTTAAGGCTGCTTTTAAAGTATATGCCTCTGGAGACATAAGGCCTGTGGACCAAACTAAGGGTCTTGCTCCTGAGTTTTGCACATAAGGTTTGAAGAACGATTGGCTAATGCAGGCCAAGAAGATAAAGTCCTTTTTTGCATTGTTTTTCCGAGCAGGTTGGTCAATATCAAACTCCATTAAGCCATCATGGCCTACATATGCAATGAGATCTGAGCTGCCCCCAAAGTTCAATTCCTTTTCATTTGCATGAATTGTGGTATTTCCATGTCCATGGACAGCATTCACGGCTTCTTGGATACATTTCTGAATTTCAATGCCATCATAAGCTTCTGCCAATAGATAAATGTCTTTAGTCCTATGTTTGAAAAGAATTCTATCTAAAATCTTAACATTTTTCTTAGATGAAGTTATTGGAACGGAAATCCATTCAGCACTTTTTTTGAAATGTGTTTTTACACCATAAAGAGCACCCCAGTAAAGATTGTTCCGGGCATCTTGGCCGTTGCCAAGTGTTGATGGAACTGGCACGATGCCTTGGTTTTCATTATCGCATAAAGCCACATACACATGAATCGTTTTTTGACCAAGTAAAGAAGAGGCTTGAAGGAAGAACATAATTCCAGAAACCAAAATTTTATTTAGCATTTGAATCTTTTTAATTGTGAAACGTAAAATACTTTGAAAGGAACATACTATTTCATAAGAATCAATTGATGTTCCTAGATAGAATTAATATTCGTTGTTAAATCGATCTAGTTGATACTTAAGTCCAAACTGTAACTTAGCAGCATTCCAAGTAGCAGTATCACTAAGAATAGCGTTCGGATTGAAATCGGCAGCAACATATTTCCTTAAGGATTCTACTTTCGGATCCTCATAGCTATCAATTTTCAACAATGATTGGCCACCTGGCATGACATAGTTATCCTCATATTCATTCACTGTGACCAGAAACTTTTGACCAATTTTCATTGGTTTCTCAGGGAAGCAATCAACGTTAAAATACTTTTGTCCTCTATATTTTTGACGTTCTGTATCTACAACATGAAGGACTTCTTTGATTCTAATGGTTCCTTCACGTCCCCTGGCAAGCGAATTCGTGTCAATCTCCTCCCTTAGGTGTGTCAGTTCTCCAATAAAGTACATTTGTGGTTTATGTGCAAAAGGCCCATGTAATAGCCACCAGAAAGTGTAATGAGCATATAGCGTATCTTTACTCTCATAGTTAAATCTATTTTGGGATTTTAGATTCATACTGGAGAGTAGAATCAAGACTACCAATACCAACTTATTCATGGATAATAATTTTCGTATTCAAGGGAATTTCTTCATAAAAGATATCTAAGTCATTGTTATTAAGGCTGATGCATCCCCATGTTAGATTCTGAGATCCATTGGCAGTCCAGACCCCATTCCATCCATGGATACCGATACCTCCTCCTAGAGCTGTTGTCTTCGGAGGCTCCTTATTTGAAGAAATTGCATGTACAATTCTGTCTTTATCCTCCTTACT
>JALEGO010000026.1 GCA_022763165.1 Flavobacteriales bacterium | reverse complement strand
CCTATACGGATAAGCTACAACGTACCATAATGGAAGATAATGAAGGGGCAAAGACGTATTACATATACAACAACTTCGGTCAATTGCATTGCGTTCTTCCTCCCTTGCTCAGCAATAAGCTTGAAACGGATAATGCTTTTACCTACCTCACGCCACAAAATAGAATCGGAGCTTATCTATATAGCTATGATAAGTGGGGTAGAACAATTTCTAAAGATCTTCCAGGAGCAAACCCAACACAGTTGTATTATGATAGAATCGACCGTCTAGTGATGACGAAAGATGGTAATGGTAACAAGGTGATTACAAAATACGATCGTATCGGTCGACCAGTGATCACGGGTCTTTATACAGGAAATGCGATTCCATCAGACGCTATGGGTTTATTTGAGACAGCTTCAAGTTCAACTTTTGGCTATTCTTTGACGAACTCTTTTCCGAGCTCTGGAGTGGAAGTTTTAACTGTAAACTACTATGATCATTATGATCTTGATAGAAATGGACAGGTGACTAGTGATGAAGGTTATAAGACTCCATTGGCATCGCAATTTCCAAGTTCAAACTTCGATTTAGTAAAGGGTAAAACTGTGGCTACCTTGACTGGAGTCCTGCCATCTGATGGTTCAGCGATAACAGATTACTTGTTGGGCCAAGTGTTTTATGATAAAAGAGGCAGAACTATACAGGAGAAAAAGGATAATCACTTAAGTGAAAAAACAGTTTGCTATTTTGAATACAATTTCCCAGGTTGGTTGATAAGCTCAAGGAAAGACCACAGAGCTGTTACAGGTTCTGTCACTCATTCTTATGTGATTGACAAAAGATTTACCTATGATCACTACGGAAGAAAATTGAGTACTTTTCAATCGATCAATGGTTCTCCTGAGGTTCATCTTAGTAAAGAGCGTTACAATGAAAGAGATTTCCTTATCGAACGAAAATTAGGTTTGAATGCCTCTGGTTCAAAATTTCTTCAGGATGTTGACTATAGATATGATATGAGGGGTTGGTTAACTGATATCAACAATATCAATACATCATCTGGACCATCAGTGCCTGGAGGAAGCACTGGAGGAAGTTCCATCGGTATTGGAATTGGCGAGTAATTGAATTTTCAATCGTAAGTTATGAGACTCATTTCATTATTGCTACTTGTCGCTCAAATCGTAAGTTTCCCTTTTGTGTTGGTGACTTCTGCTCAAGTAAAGAGGGGTAAACCTGTTTCAAAAGTAAGTGATGATCTTTTTCATCTTAAACTTACCTACGAACAAGAGTATAGTAGTTTAGCAAATCAAGGTAAGTTTAATGGATGTGTAAGCTCTTCTCAGTGGCGAACAAAATCGGCTCCAAATAGAATGGCTTACTCATATGGGTATGATCACCGAAATCAGCTTGTCGAAGGAAGATTCTTTGAGGGCATTACAGCTTATACTGAAACCAATTTAAACAAAGTTGGGCCTATTGAATATGATTTAAGCGGTAATGTTACATCGATTGAAAGAGTCGATGAGGTGAATAGTGTTCAAGTTGATCATTTGCAGCTCCAACACAGTCTGAGTAATCAGTTAATGAGTGCAGAGGAAAATGGAGATCCGAACATAGGGTTTATGACCTCATTGTCTTCTGGAGGGTATCAATATGATAATAATGGGAACCTCGTTCAAGATGATCATCATGAGATTGTAGATATTTCATATAATCATTTAAATCTTCCTAGTAAAATTAGTTATGGTGGGGGAGAAGAATTATTGATTACGTATGATGCGAATGGCCGTAAATTGAGTAAAACTTATAATGCGAATAATAATTCGGTTACGAAGAATTACTGCCAGAATGTAGAATATCAAATGAACGATTTGGAAGCGATTTATCATGACCATGGCAGATCAATACAAGAGAACGGTAATTGGCAACTTGAATACTTTATAGCTGATCATCTTGGCAACGCAAGAGTGTATTTTTCTGATCTAGATGGAAATGAAAAAATCTCTACCAGTGAAATTTTGCAAGAGGCGCATTATTATCCTTTTGGAATGGAACTTACGAATGGTGTTGCTCAAATAGGAACAGAAAATCAGTATAAATACAATGGAAAGGAATTGATTACTGATGGAGGCTTGAATTGGTATGATTATGGTGCGCGATGGTATGATCCTTCAATAGGTAAATGGCAACAGGTTGATCCTTTGGCGGAAGACCCTGACAACATTCAATGGTCCAACTATGGATATGTTTGGAATAACCCTTTGCGCTTTGTCGATCCTACAGGAATGAAAGGAAAGGATACTTATTCTGTCAATTCTGATGGGGAAATTACCAGAAAGGATGGTAAAACTTACAGAAATCTTGAAGGCCAGGAGGTTGATCTTTTAGTTGCTGAAAATACTGGGAATAGCACATATGTTGAGAAAAATAGACTTCGGGGATCTGGAAAGCAAGTTACCGTGTCAGCTGAGGCTCAAGAATTTACCACTATTCCCTTGGGGTTCGATGTGGATGAAGATGATGCATACAATTTATTCGCTTGGCTTGGTGCAAACACAGATGTGGAGTGGTCTTTTTATAAAGAAGGGAATTCAGATTTTAGTAAATTCAGTCTGATTACAAGTCATATGTGGGATCAAGAGATGGTAGGTGTGTCTCTTCTAAAGAAAAATCCACACAATTTAATTTATCACATGCATAGTCACCCTAGAGTGGGTAAGATGTCAGATTACTCCAGGTCAAAACCTGGATCAAAGGATAAGAAATTTGCTAGAGATATAAGGAAAGTCGTACCTCAAGCCAAATTTTATGTCTGGTTCAATGGTCAACTCTATCAGTATTGATCAAGTCTTTTAAAAGATCTTCATATGAAATGCAAATTTATCAAATTCAAACTGATCCTGTTATTGGTAATTTCAATATTCCTTTTGGGTTCATTTGTCGTTACAGCTCAATCAATCAAAAAAGGAAAGCCTATTTCCAAAATGAATACGGACCTTTTTCATCTTAAACTGAATTATGAGATCAACACCGTAAGCAATACACCTCGATTTAATGGTGCAATTTCCTCAACTCAATGGCGAACAAAAGCTGGTCCTAGGAATGCTTACACCTATCATTATGATTCTCGTGATCAACTAGTAGAAGCAAATTATTGGGAAGCCACAAATAGTGCGCAGTATGTAAAGAGTAACGAATTTCAAACGGCTCCAATCACATATGACTTGAATGGCAATATTCTTTCATTGAAACGACAAGATGAATTGAACTCTTTGATCATTGATGATCTTAGTTATGTATATGAGGTTGATAATCAGCTTTTAAGTATTGAAGAGGTTGGTGATTTAACAGAGGGCTTTCATGCTGATCAAAGTGTGAATACCTATCAATATGATTTAAATGGTAACCTGATATCAGATCAGTCGAAGAACATTACAAATATTGAATATAATCATTTGAATTTACCTGCAATCATCAAATTTTCGGATGGTTCTGAATTGCAATTCACTTATAACGCTTCTGGTAAAAAAATACGCAAAAGATATTTGTTGAGCTCATCACAAACGATCAAGGATTATTGCCATGAAATAGAATATTATAATAATAGTTTAGAAGCGATCTATCATGAAAATGGAAGGTCGGTATCGAATACTTCTGATTGGCAAGAGGAATTTTTCATAGCAGATCATCTTGGTAGTCCAAGAGTATATTTTGCGGACTTGAATGATAATTACAAAATCGAATCATCAGAGCT
>JALEGO010000235.1 GCA_022763165.1 Flavobacteriales bacterium | reverse complement strand
AATCGCATATACACTGAAGCTTCCATGCATATGTTGTTTGCTTTCATGATTAAAATGAAGGGTTTTGGTCTAAAGGCGCAATATCGATTAGATTACAACTATGACACTGTGGCTCTTGAAACCCAACCTTGGACTTTAAATTTTGCACTTGGGCTATATAAACTTTGGTATAAAAAGCCCGAAAAAGATAAAAAAGCCAGATCGGCATAATAATTACAAAAATGATATCGTTAAGCGAAAAATTGACTTAAAATGAAAAAGTGGATCTGCTATTTATTATTTCTCTATTTACTACCTCAACAAGGATTCAACCAAAATGAAATGGACGATTTGGTTGCAATGAGAACGAAAATTTTACATCATCATGGTATTTACGAATCAAGTCCAAGAAAAGATTATGTTAGACCTGAAGTCACATTTAGGCTTTGGGCAGATTCTGCATACAAACCCTTTTCCGCTGCCGTAGCAAACGTATCAGGTCCAAGGTCACGTGCTTTCGGACTTCTTGTAAGTACAAGTCCTGGTTTATGTGTGCCAGCATTGGAAATTACTGCTCAACAAGAGTTCTTTCTAGGAAGAAATGGAATTCGTTTAGGGCTTGGTTTATCAAGATCTCGAACCTCAAGTAATCAGGAAATAGAATCGCAAAAAAACAATTCTGATAAAGTACCAAATAATGTTCTTGCGCAAAGCAGTTTTGAAACCTTTGAAGAAGGAAAATTGCTCCTTGAAACTCAATATTTAAGATCCTTTATTGATGATGAAATGGTAAACGCGCAATTTGGTTTTGGTATGATTATGAGAAGTCCTCTATACACATCATCAACACAAAATAAATATGATGTTGTACTGGAGGATGAAACGGGTTTATTGTCTGTAAATGCTAATCAACAGAGGGAGCTACTTTTTAACGGAGTTGATCTTGCTTGCATGGAAGCAACCATGAATGTATTCATGAATTTCATGTTTAAAGTCGAAAACTACGGATTAAGAACCCAAGTAAGATTTGACTATGATTTTTGTCATTGGGAAACCAATCTTGGTGTTGGCATCTTTAGGCTAAAAGAAAAAACACCAAGCAAGGCGATCAAAAAAGAATCAATCGCTCCAGGAACTGTGAGATACCTTTAACTTGACTTTCTAATGTGATATGCTTTGGGCTGGGTGAATGCACGTATTCCAATATAGGAAAGTGTTGATCCCAATCCTGAGTTTTTTCTACCAGACCATGGCAGGTAGGGACTCACGCGATCACAGCAATTCCAATAGACTGTGCCAGTATCCAAAGCATCTATAATCGCATTGACACGACTTTCATTTTCAGCGAATACTGCAGCTGTCAAGCCAAAAGATGTGTCATTCATTAAGTTCAGAGCTTCTTCATCATTATGAACTTTTTGAATTCCAATAACAGGTCCGAAAGATTCTTCTTTCATAATTTCCATAGAATGATCCACATCAACCAAGACAGTTGGAGCTATAAAGTTACCAGGCCCATCTATTTTGTGCCCACCTGTAAGTACTTTAGCGCCCTTTTCAACCGCGTCATTGACCTGATTTAGTATAACATCTATTTGTGATGCTCTTGTCAACGGCCCGATGAAAACACCTTCATCGTAAGGTTTCCCGACTTTGTAAGAACGTACCTCCTCAACAAATTCCTCAACAAATTGATCATACACTTCGCTATGGACATAGATTCTTTCTATAGCACAGCAACTTTGTCCAGAATTGTAGAATGCCCCTTCAGCAGCATTAACTGCAGCAATCTTCACATCTTTGACGTCTTCCATTACATAAAGCGGATCCTTTCCTCCAAGTTCCAATTGAACCGGAACCATTTTAGAAGATACCTTTTCATTAATCAATCTTCCAGTACTCACGGAACCAGTGAAAAAGTAACCATCAAGGTCCTCTTCTAATAGTATATTGCCAATACTCCCATCACCAATAATACAATGAAATACGTCTTTAGGCAGCCCAGCTTCCATCAAGCAGTCTCTTAAAGCCAAACCAGTTAAACTTGCATATTCGGAAGGTTTATAAGCAACAGCATTTCCTGCAATTAGAGCGTATAGAAAAACATTATAACCTACATTATATGGATAATTCCATGCAGAAATATTAGCAATAACACCTAATGGCTCATGCCGTAAAGATTCTTTCATGCTCTCATTTTCCCGTATCACTTCCTCGCTGAGCCATTTTTCAGCATTTTCAAGTAAGTGACTTATTCTTCCGTGAGCCCCTTTTATTTCCCCTAATGACTGAGTCAAAGGTTTACCCATTTCATCACTCAATGTTTTAGCTAAATGATCTATTTGATCGGATACTACTTCTCCAAATCTCTTGATGATTTCCAGTCTTTCTGAGAGCTGAGTCTTAGCCCAAGGTTTCTGAGCATTTCGCAACTTCTCGAGCTTATCTAAAACCGATTCCCTATTATCAGCTTCTAACTCCTTAATAACCTCGTTGGTAGAGGGGTTAATTACTTTCATCTAATTCTTTCTTTACGTGCTGCAAAAATATATCATATACTGGACGCAAGTCCAGTATCTCATCCTTTAATGTATTTGTAAACTCTGGATGACTTTGAACGCCAAAGACCTTGCCATCAGGAGCATTTGTATAACCAACTGCTTCTATAACTTTATCCTCAGGACTTATTGCCAGAATTTCCAAATCTCTTCCAAGATCCTTAATCGACTGATGATGAATAGAATTCACCTTATTGCTCTTTTGGTTTTTAATGTATTTAGTCAAAAAATTCCCTGGCAAGAATTCAATTTCATGACTTATTGTGTCATATTTTTCTTGGCTTCTATGTTCCAGAGATCCTGCCAATTGTGTCTGAGTATCTTGGTAAAGAGTCCCTCCCAGATAGACATTCAAAAGTTGAAACCCCCGACAAATCCCTAATATCGGCTTATTTGATTTAAACGCGAAATCCATTATCTCTAGTTCATAGGTATCTCGATAAACATCGCCTGGCCACTTTCCATTTTCAATGGGTTCTTCACCATAACTCTCCGGGGCAATATCGGAACCACCGGTAAATACAAAACCGTCTAATTCTTTGAGAATCGGCAGTAATCTCTTTTGAGTAAGGTTAGGAATAATAACTGGTAAAACATCGTCAGCACAAAGGTATTCCAACATTTCATTTTCTACAAAAGTCAAAAACTTTCGATTAAAGACCTTCCGTTCCGGATCTGGCCTCATAAATCCTGCCGTAATTCCAATTTTTATCATCTCATAAAAAACACGAAATTAAAAATTAGTTTTCTGAAAATAGTCATTTATGATCATGATAATCATGCCGATTTTTGATTCACTTTTTACTAATTTTGAAAAAAATAAACAATGGAATCTCAAGTTGCTACAAACGTAGAAATCCTTCCTATCGCAGGTGCTTTAGGAGCTGAATTGCATGGTATTGATTTAACGCAACCTATAACGGATGATATTTTTAAAGTAATACACGATGCCTTAGTCGAACATCAGGTCATATTTTTTAGAGATCAGGACATTCAGCCTGAACATCATCTGGCCTTAGCTGAAAGGTTTGGAGAACCACACACCCACCCTGCTTATCCAAACCCAGAAGGATTCCCAGCGATTGTTAAACTTATAAGCACACCTGAGAAACCAACTAAGATCGAAAAGTGGCATACAGATATGACCTTTATGGAAAAGCCGCCTTTGGGTTCAATATTACATGCAAAAGAGATTCCTGCTCATGGAGGTGATACAATTTGGTCTAATATGGAATTGGCTTATGAGGCTTTATCGGACAAGTGGCAGAGTTTCTTATCTGGACTCAGTGCCGTTCATGATTTTCAGATTGGGTTCAAAGAAAGCCTTGCTGAACCTGGAGGCAGAGAGCGTCTAAAGCAAGCTATCTTGGACAATCCTCCAGTTGAGCACCCTGTAATAAGAAAACATCCAGTATCCGGACGAAAGTGCATATTCGTAAATAGTCTTTTCACAAGTCACATCGTAGGCATGTCGGAACTTGAAAGTAAATATGTACTTGAGTTTGTATATGAACACGTTCAGAACCCTGATTTCAATTGCAGGTTTCGATGGCAAAAGAATTCCATTGCATTTTGGGACAATCGCTCAACACAGCATAAACCAGTGAACGATTATTTCCCTAATTACAGAGAAATGTGGAGAATCACGATTTTAGGCGATAAACCGATGGGGTAGCTTCAGAAGATGCATCGATCGATTCATTAAGGCAACACCTCGAAGGGATCGTGATCGATACCCAGGTCTTCTAAACTCATCCCTGTTTTTAAGGGTTCCATTGACAAGTCCATCCCCAGAAGGGATCTCTTTTTTGATAACATCGCACCAGTACTACTTTCTTCCCAGTCGTTCCATGTTGCAGACACTCCACCAACCGGAATAATAGAAACCCACATTTTATATTCTATGGGTAAACCCTTTTCATCCAAAAACCATAAATAAGCATCACCGGGTGTAACGCCTCCAGAAGGATATGTGATCAATAGCGCATCGCCATTATCGGTTTTTACAATTTGTCTTTTAGTCCCCTTATCAAACGCTTTAGCTGGAGCATTCAGCCAAAATGAATCATTACACCAATAAGACCAAGCTTTGTCAATGGTTTTGGATTTGTGAGTACCAACTAGTTCTTTCTCATTTTTATATGCCATCCCTGATTGATCCTCCAAGCGCATAATCACCTCGTATTCATCCCAGCTTATTTTGGCATAATTTCTATCCTTATCCCAAACATAATGATGCCGACCGGCAAAATTCCAGCTGACGTATTTGGTGGCTTTCCATTTTTCAAGTTGAATGGCATTGGCCATTTTATTCATAAGTGGTTCTGGGTCATCATTTGAAACTTCGGGCAACGGTTTATCCAAAATCCACAATAAAATAAGTAGCGATGCAACAATAATCCCTACTACTATCAGAATACGTTTGAGAAGTCTCATAGATCATAATTAATAATAAATCTGGAAATAATTTAAAAGATCTTGTTCTTTATGTCCAAGAATTTGCGACTTTCTTCTCTCTAAAATGAGCATCAACTCTCCCTATTGGATCTTT
>JALEGO010000234.1 GCA_022763165.1 Flavobacteriales bacterium | reverse complement strand
GAAACTGGAGCTAAAGGTGAGACCGGAGCTAAAGGTGAGACTGGTGCCAAAGGTGAAACCGGGGCTAAAGGAGAAACTGGAGCCAAAGGTGAAACGGGTCCTGCTGGTCCATTAACAGATGATGACTCTGACACGCGCATTGAAATGGACAACTCAGGAACTGACGATGATCGAATTAAACTAATTACGAATTCAAATGAAAGGATGAGAATTGATGAAAACGGTAACGTAGGAATTGGCAATTCTTCTCCGGGTTATAACTTAGTTGTAGGTACGGCTGCTTCTGCAACTTTAACTACTGAATTTGACATTAGCTCCATTATCAATAAGCAACTAGCAATAAGAGCAGATAATACCAATGCTACTCCATATAATGCTCTATTATTAGGAAACTTAAATACAGCTCCTCTTGGCTCTGGTACAGGAATTGGATTTGTGGGCAGTAGCTTCTCTTCAGGTCAAATTGAATATGGCAGAATTACAACCACTTTTGCAGCTGGAAATCTTGGTGAAATGGTATTTGGCACAAACGATGGAACAGGTATCCAAGAAGCCATGCGTATTGATGAAAATGGCAATATTGGTATCAACAACTCAAGTCCCGCTCAAAAACTAGATGTTGATGGCAGCATAAACGTTTCTTCAGGAAGTAATATCACAGTCAATAATGTTGGCCCTTCGGATGGTCACGTATTAAGAGCTGACGGTTCTTCAGCCATGTCCTGGGGTACAATTGGTTCTAACCACATAACAGACGGTTCAATTGCAACCGCTGATATAGCCAATGACGCAATAACAGTTGATAAAATACAAAATGGAACTTCTGATGGAGATATTATAGAATGGGATGCCTCTGGTGTAGGTCAATGGGTAATAACACAACCCACAGCCACAACAACACTATATTCTGGAAACGGTCAATTGGCAGACAATAGAACAGTAGATTTCAACAATAACAACTTAGTTTTTGACAATTCTGCGGCTGGTGACTTTACTGTGGGTACCAATAGTTTGTTGGTAACCAGTGGCGGACAAATTGGAATCGGGACGGGCACATTCACCAACGAAAAAGTAAACATTTCCAATTCTTCCAACGTAACATCGCTTTCACTGAACAATAGCACATCATTTAATGGAACGAGGACTGGTATAAACAATGTTGTGTCTTCAGATGCATTTAATGCCGAAAGAAGAGGAATTTACAACAATGTAAATACTCAGGGCAGTCAAACAAATTATGGGATTTTCAATGATTTAGACCCTGCAGGAGGTAGTTCAGGTGTTGTAACAGGTTTATACAATCTATTGGAAGGAAATGGAAACGGTGCTCAATATGGTGTACACAACGAGTTTAATCATACAGGAAGTGCTCAGAGGATTGGTATTTATAACGAAATGACAAATGCAGGCTCAGGGAGCAATGCGAGATATGGCATTTATAATGAAATTAGTGGTAATGGTAACACCCCAGTTTATGGAATTCACTCAGAATTGGAACAAAATCCTGGTACTGGCACCGGACAAATATTTGGCCTAAGAATGGATATTACATCAGCTGCGGGAGATGATTATGGCATTTATTCTGAGGGAGAGGATTATAACTATTTCTACGGAAATGTAGGAATTGGAGTTACCATACCATCGGCAAAATTAGATGTTGCAGGACATATAGATGCCTGGAATTTAAACTCAGGAACTGACGGACAGGATGGTATGATTAACATTTTCTCTGAACAATCTGGAACAACAGGGACGGACCAAACTTATTCGATTAGACCACATGCTTCTGCCACTCAAGATGTAACACTCATACTACCTCCAGATGATGGAAATACGGGTGAATTGTTACGAACTGATGGTTCAGGGAATCTCTCTTGGGTTGCGGCCGCAACAGGAACAGTGACCAGCGTCACAGCATCAAATGGTCTTATGGCAACAGCTGGCAATGACCCCGTTATTACATTAGGAGGTCCTCTTACTTCCAATACAACAATTACACAAGATGTAAATGACATGATCTTTGATTTGACTTCAACGGGTAACTTCGAAGCGCGCGACAACGGTAATCCCCTACTATATATTGGATCAAATGGAAGAGTAGGAATTGGTGTAAATAGTCCTACCAATATCTTTGATGTTGAGGGGAATGTTGCTATCGGTGCCTCTTATGCTGGAGGTGGCGTTGCAGCTCCAACAAATGGATTGATTGTTGAAGGTAACGTTGGTATGGGAACGAATTCTGCAATTAACACCAAGGCTGTGATTCAGCATTCTAACAGCACTTTACTTCAATTTAATGATGTCTCTTCCGGTCTTCAAATAAGAAATGTTGATGCTACTGCAGACAATTGGACCGGCATTTCATTTAGCGGGGACAACATTGGTACTGCTTACGCTACTGTTCAAGCAAAATTAATAGACCACACAAATGATTATGCCGAATTGCATTTTTCAACCAAAGGATCATCCGGATTAGCCAGTAGAATGGTAATAGATGATGGGGGTAATATTGGAATTGGGCTCACAAATCCGGATGCGAAACTTAACATAACACCTTCAGATGCCAGTGCACTGAGAATAGAGGCATATGGGGCGGGAGCCACTGAAACTGGTGAACTTCAATTCAAAGAATTAAGTGGTAGCGAATATACTGGTTTCAAAGCTCCGGATGCTCTAGGTTCAAACTTAATCTACACCCTTCCGAGCACAGCTCCAACAGCAGGTCAAATCTTGTCTTCAAGTGCAACTGGAGAGTTGTCATGGACTAGCGCATCAACGGGAACAGTCACTTCTGTAACAGCATCAAACGGATTAACACAAGGCGGAACTGGTGATGATCCAACAATTAAACTAGGTGGTCCGTTAACTGACCCAACAACCATAACACTTGGAACAAATAATTTAACTTTCGATATGACAAGCTCTGGAAGTTTCAGCATATTTGGCAACGGCAGCTCAAACCTATTTACGACCGATCCACAAAACAATAGGGTTGGAATCGGATTAGCAGCACCTAATAAAACATTAGACGTATTAGGAGAAATTAGAGCTTCAACTGCAATTACAAGTGGCAAGGATAATGAGGGTGACGGTTCTCTCATCCTATATGATGACAATGGAGGTACAGATTATACTACCACCATTCAGCCAGGTTCCAATTCTGAAGACGTTACCATAACCTTACCTCCAACTCAAGGAGCCGCAGGCCAAATACTAGAAACTGATGGTGCCGGAAACTTAAGCTGGAGAGATACCATTTCTGAATGCCCATCAGGAATGTCTGCAATGAATAATAGATATTGTATTGATGCATCTCCAAGAGCCGCTCAAACTTTTTTCAATGCTAGTGCTGATTGTATTAATAATGATAGTAGACTGCAAGAGTTAACCGAATATGTGTTTGGCCATGATAACATGCCACCAGCAGAGTTCATTGTCAACAGTACCAACTTTGAATGGACGAATTTTGGAGGGTTCAATGGCGCTCATATGATCAAAGATGATGATGGATCATCCGGAGGGACTTTCTCGTTCACTAATACAAGTATTACATCTGTGACAACACGACCATACAGGTGCGTCTACGAAAGATAATTGGTTTCTGAACTCTCAATAATCTTTTCTGATTCCCCTACTCTCTCTCACTGATTACGATTTAACAAGGTGGCTTTGAATCCAAGTGTCATCCTGAACTTGTTTCAGGATCTATCAATTCCAATTAACTAGATGAGACATGGTCTGTCTACATTTCGTCAAGCTCAATATGACACATCAGTTGTGTATACTCTAACTCCGCAAACGGCCATTTGTAATTTTGCCCAGGATCCAGTTTTGTCAAAATCACAATGAAATTCATGTTTGAGGCGAGGAATGAGCCGAGTTTGGAATGAGAATTTTGATTTTGACAATTACTGGATGGTCAGAAATTACTCAGGCCTAGAGTTTTTTGATTCTTTTTTGGCAATGCAAAAAAGAATATAATTAAAAGTAAATCAATTGCAGAATTCCAGCCAATAAAGCTTTTTGGATACTTTTTGCTTGTGGTGAGCACAGCCGAATCCAGGCGCTAGCAAAAGTATTAAAGATTACTGGATGAATCAAGGTTCGCTTGCCCCACCTTTTGGGCAATGCAAAAAAGAACATAGTTAAAAGCAAATCAATTAGGGAATTACGGCCAAAAGGACTTTTTGGTTACTTTTTAGCTATAAAAAAGTAATGAATAAAAAGAGATGATTATTTCCCCAAACCAGCAGCACCCGCTGCCTCAACAGCTGTCTCAGCGTCTGATTCATTACCATCATCAGTTGGAGTTTCTCCATCCAAAATGGCCTCCATACTATCAAGTTTGGCTTGCTCCTCTGGGCTCAAATCTGGCTTAACCTCACCAGCTGGTTCGCTGTCATTATTAGTAGCTTCCTCACTATTCATGGCGTCTTCTACTTTTTCTTTTACAGCACCTCCCATCATAGCTGCAATTTTATCTTTAAAAATAAATCCTGCAGCAACTAAGGCAACAACTATTACCAATAT
>JALEGO010000233.1 GCA_022763165.1 Flavobacteriales bacterium | reverse complement strand
CTGCTCTTCAGAGCATTGGTTTGTTTGAAAAGGGAGAAAAATACATGGAAATCGCATATGAACTAAACCCAGAATATTCAAATAAATATCATATCCTACCAATAATGAAACTCGTACAATCAAATGAATGTGTGAAAGCGTATTCCAAGCTCAAGAAAGATCAAGATTTATTTGATTACGAATATCGATTTATGGCATATAACGAAATTGGGAATTGTTATTCTGCTGGGGGAAACTTCAAACTTTCAGTAGAAATCTATGACTCCCTCATTAGCCATATAGATACTTCTAAATCCACTCCCATTACATTCGCCATGCTCTATTTTAACAGGGCAAATGCGCACCTTTCCCTAAAAAACTATCCAGAAGCGGAAAGAGATTATCTTAAAGCATTGAGTATAAAACCGGAATATAACAAATGTCTCTACAACCTAGGTATAGCAAGAATCTCATCAAAAAAATACCAAGATGCCTGCGAACCATTTCAAACGATACTGAAATCTCAAATAGGCGATCAATTCAGAATACAGGTGGAAAAGATCGTTAAAGAATTGAAGTGTGATTGACCTGAGAGTTTTATAATCTAAAGTATCTGAGATTATGACTCAATGAGAATCCCAATATTCATCAAGTAGTTTATAGAATTGCTTAATCGATTTGAGATGAATCTCATTTGAAACAGATTCATCATAATTTTCCCAATTAGGCTTTTTAGGATCCAGACCCAAAACTGAAGCCAGTATCATATTGGCCCAACCGGCAGTTGACTCAGAGTATCCAAGCCTTTCTGCTACCCAATCATGGAATACCTTGGAAACACCAATGCTCATTTCTAATAAATGATCGATAAGAGCACAATCATAGCCAACAAGAAAACTAGCAATCGATTTTAAGGTAGGTTTACCCAGCCAAAGACCTGGGCGCTCCTCCATGCGTTTTAGCAACAAATATGTTTTCTCATCCATACGCGATGATTAAATGAGAAAACAAAAGATCAGATCAATAAAACTTAGCTCTATTGTCGCTAACGTTTTTAACCTCTTTAAGTGCCTCGTAAACTTCTCTTTCTACTCTAGAAGTTAAGTTTCTGTTCAGAAAATCAACCTCTCCACTATAATCCGCAACAGGGGCCTCGACTACTTCGTCAACAGCGATAACATATGTTCCGAATTTTCCTACTAGAGGTTCAGAGATATCGCCTTTATTCATACCGAATACCTTACCCAGAATTTCCTTTTCGCCACCCATACCAGGTATTGCTGTCGAAAACTGAACATTAGGAGCAGTCTCAATATTTGTTCCTAAGGTGCTGGCCAAGCTGTTTAAATCATTATTACCAGCCATTTTACCTTTAATGATTTCAGCTTTCTTTTCGTTTATAACCTTTTCTTCTAAAATGTCTTTTACAGCATCAAAGCTTAACTGTCCCTCATCTTTTATGTTAGTCAGTCTAGCAACAACAAACTTGTTACCAAGCTCAAAAGGTTCAGAAACGCTTCCCTTATCAGCTTTATACATCCACATGATAAGCTTTCTTGGATTCTCAAGTCCTGGAACGTATTTTGCAGATTCAGTTATATCGTTAGCCATCTTAATGCCAAGGGCATTTCCAGCTTCTTTAAATTTCTCTGCCGTATTGTTGTTGATTGAAAAAGTACTTGCTGAATTGTATGCCAATTCGTAAGTCTTTTTACCTGGCAACAATTCTCTATCAACTGTAGCTAGAAGAAGCTTCTTTTTTGACTTTGTTTGATCTGTAATTTTAATGATATGAATACCAAATTGACTCTCTACTACGGGCATATCACCTACTTTACCTTCAAAACAAGCATCGTTGAAAGGCCTCACCATTCTGCCTTCAGTGAACCAATCTAAATTTCCACCATCTTGAGCGGATCCAAGGTCTTCAGAGTTATTTGTTGCGAGCTGTGCAAAATCCGCTCCGCCTTTGATGAGATTCACAAGACTGTCCACTTTTGCCTGAGCTGCAGCAGAGTCTCCATTCTGAATTTTTATAAGTATATGACTCGCTTTAACAGAATCAGGTGCAAATTTCTCTCCAATGTTTTTAACCAATTTGAAAGAGTTGGTCGTATAATCAAAAAATGGACCAACAACTTGACCTACTTCACTGTTTTCTATCAATGAGTCAACTGAAGGATCAATATTTACTTTGGAGAAATAACCAATCCCATTTTTATTATCCGAGTTTGTCGCAATAAACAAAGTATCCTTAGTGGTCTTTTCAAATTCTGCTTTGATTCCTGCAAGATAGTTCTCAGTATTCTGACGATCTTCCTCTGAAGGATCTACATTGAAACTAACATATTCGATATCTCTAGTCGTTTCTTCCTGTTGATACTCCGCCTCATTTTTGTGCTGATCGTAGTATGCTTTTAAATCTGATTCCGAAACTGAAACACTATCCGTCATTAAGGCATATTTCTGACCAACGTATCTTAAGTTCATTGTTTTACGCTTGGCATTGAAATTTTCTTTTGCCTCGGCACCTGTAACATATAATGCCTTCTTGATAAGATTATAATACTTTTCAGAAGCTCTTTGTTTTTTCAAGCCATTTTCGAATTGAATCCATTGGGCACGGGATTGTCCAGTTTCATCTTGATCTAAGTTTTGGATAAATCTCACAACATCGTTTGCACTAAACTGACCGGTATTTGGATTTGTGAAACTCTGAACTACACTAGGATGTGGATTGGGACCTTGGATCATATCGACCAACTCTTCAGGTGATACACCAAAACCAGCTTCGGATATTTCTTCAAGCAAAATTCTCTCCTGTAAAAGCTCGTTCCAAACTTGCTCACGAATTTGATCTATTGTTGCTTGATCAAGTGTGGCTTGTTGAGACCTTTGCTTCACTGCTTCCACTCTAACTGCTACAAGATTTTCAAAATCAACATATGTTACAGCTTCACCCTCAATTTCTCCAACCACATTATCTGCCGCATTGAAACTACCTCCTTGATTCAAAAAATCACTGAGAATAAACAATACCAAAGCAACTCCTATAACAATAATCAGTAAACCTGACTTATTTCGGATTTTAGTTATTACACCCATTTCCTATAAATTAAAAATGCTTGCAAATATAATAAGATCTCACGAGGAATGTATGGTCGGAGGAAGATTATTCCTCATTTTGAATTTTACTGAGGCCGATCAGATCGATTCTCCTATCACTCACTTTTTTTATTTCAAACCTATACTCTTCATTATCAATTACTTCCCCCTCTTGAGGAAGATCTTCGTACAAACTGATTATGAGTCCTCCAAGTGTCTCATAATCATCAGATATCGGCAATTGAAAATCGTATTTATCGTTAAGGTAATCAACTTCAATTCTTGCAGAAAAAACAAAACTACCATCTTTAAGTTCTTTTTCTATCAGGTCCTCTTTATCGTGTTCATCTTGTATTTCCCCAAATATTTCCTCTACTACATCTTCAATGGTTAGAATTCCGGCAGTTCCCCCAAATTCATCTACCACAACCGCAACACTTTGTTGCTTTTTAATGAAAAGCTCTAGAGCCTCATTTGCCATCATGGTTTCAGGAACTATGAATACAGGAAGCAACATCTCTTTGATTCTTTTTGGCTTTTTAAACAACTCAAATGAATGCGTATAACCAATAATGTTATCAATAGAATCTCGATAAATAAGAACTTTCGACAAGCCCGTATCCATAAAGCTCTTTTTCAGACTTTCAATAGATTCTTCGACCTCAAGAGAAACAATATCCAAACGAGGAATCATACACTCCCTTACTTTCACACTGGAAAAGTCTAATGCATTTTGCAATATTTCAACTTCAGGCTCTATTTCCCCCTTCTCTTTAGCTCTATCTGCGATTTCCTTTACATAGTCATCCAAATCAACACGTCCGAATGCTACTTCTTCCTTCTTGATGTTTTGATCTCCTTTGGCAAATAACTTCAGTAAGGCATTGGCGACTGTAACTGTAAGAAAGGTTGGAACGGCCAATATGATAGCGATAATAACTTGGATTATTGATGAGTACCCTAAAATCTGGTTTGGATTAATTCTGAATATAGATTTTGGTAAAAATTCTGCGGTTACCAAAATAATGCAACTGGAAACAATGGTTTGAAAAAGTAAAATGAGCAAGTCGTTATCAAAGGCCATATGAAACAGTGGCTCCAATATTTTAGCCATAAAAACCCCATATACAACTAGAGCAATATTGTTCCCAACCAACATGGTACCGATGAACCACGATGGCCTCTCTTTGAACCATGACAGAATTCTTCCACTGAGTTTCCCCTGTTTTTTGTCCAGTTCAATTTTTAGATTGTTTGCCGAAATGAAGGCAATTTCCATACCTGAAAAGTAGGCTGAGAACAGAACGCTTAAAGCAATAATGAAGAGTGTCGTGCCGATCTTTTAATCGTTTTGATTCCTAAAGTTATTCTTTTCCATGTTTTTACGAAACCTTCTTCGCATATAAAATTGAAAACCTGCTATTAGAGGAAGGGCAAAAATGATTTTTTTATCTTCAAATCCCATCCCATTGATCCATCTATAAAGAATATAGATAATGGAACCAACGCCCAGAATAACCCAAATCACTTCCATTATTTTGCTATAAGTCTTCATCCTGATCTTGTTTGTGTTTAATGATCCCTTTTATGTTAAGGATTTTGTACTTCGTAAAATCCTGATTTGCCTCTAAGCCATCCCCATAAATGGTTTCATCCTTTGTTTTAATCTTTACAAATTTATCAGAATAAATCATTTCAGAGTTGCGCAACCACCAAAGGTGTTCTGTTCTCAACTCCTCACCGTAGCGATTCACTACAAGCACATCATCTTTCGCAATGACTTTGTTTTGATAAGCAAGGTCAATCGCATAGTTACAAGTCAGTTCGGATTCAATTTCCTTTTGTGAATCATAGAATTCCACATGAAGGCCCTCTTTGAATTCTGTGTAAGAAGAATCCTTTCCCGTTACATATCGTTCAAGTAAGGGGCTCTCAAGCATAAACTGGACTTGACCTGAATCACTGTAGAGTAACTCTACATTTTTAGAAATCTCAATTGCACCGTCATCTTCAGTGTACATTGCTACTTCGTCCATGCTATTTGAGCATGAACTCAAAAGCATCAATATGAAGGCGAGGTTACTTACTAAATCTTGCGGTAGTCGTTTCATTAATCCAACATCCTACTGTGTATGAAGACCCTTCGGTAATGCTTAAAAAGAAGCATGCCTCTTTTCCAGGAAACTGCGCAGAATACGAGTTGATCTTTTTATTGGCCTCTTCAGCAACTGATGGATCAACGTTCTTAGCTTTTATGCATTTATCGACTGCCGCCCAATAGGCCGCTTTTTTAGTACAATTGTCTTCTCCACAAGACCCAGCACTTGCTGCGTAGGCTGTTGCAATGATTAGATAAGCGTCACCAGAATTTGCATTAACCTCTAGGAGTTTTCTGG
>JALEGO010000232.1 GCA_022763165.1 Flavobacteriales bacterium | reverse complement strand
AGAATATACATTGATTCAATAGGAAGAGTGGCTATTGGCCATTTTAATCCATCGGCATTTCTTGATGTAAATGGAGGAATTAAAATTGGCTGCCTTGATGCTGGCGCACAATATGTCTTGCCCGATATGGATGGACAAGCTGGTCAAACCCTAATCACGAATGGATCAGGGACAGTAAGATTTGATGAACCCTATCGCATGCACGATGCAGATGATAACACAAAGATTCAATTGGATGAAACACTGAATGATGATATTGTTAGAATAGATATAGCAGGGACTGAAAGTTTTCAAATTACTAGAGGGAATATAAGTTTTGAAAATTCTGGGCATTCAATCTTTCTAGGTCAAGGTGCAGGGGCAAATGATAATTTTGGAGGGCATTATAATATAGGTATAGGCTATAATGCAGTGAACACCTCCGTTTCAGCTGATAATAATATAGGTATTGGTTACCAAGCTGTTCAAAGCGCAACAGCAAATAGTAATGTAGCAGTTGGAAACTATAATCTTCAGGCTATGGCTGGAGGTGGAAATAACACTGCTATTGGTCATGATGTAATGTCTTCAAATACAGGTGGCTCCCAGAATACTGCTGTAGGATATTGGGCCATGCGAAGCGGAAATGCTGGAGGTAGTAATACAGCAATCGGTTCACAAGCTTTGTATAATAATACAGGAAACAACAATGTTGCTGTTGGTTACCAAGCGGGCTACAATCAAGCTAATGGAGTTGGAAGCACATTTTTAGGATATCAAGCAGGTTGGGCAAGCACCACCGGATGGGCTAACGTTTATGTGGGTTTTCAAGTTGGGCTGAACGCTACGAACAATGCAAACACCGGGGTCGGTTATACAGCATTGCAATCCACTACCACGGGACAAGGAAATACAGCGCTTGGATATGGTGCTTTGAGTATGAATAATACAGGTAGTTTTAATTATGCGGCTGGTTATGAAGCTGGTCAAGGAGGCGCGGCTCATGCAAAAACTGGCACAGTGCATATTGGATATCAATCTGGCAAAAGCAACGAAACGGATTATGCCATTTCTATTGGTTATCAATCTTTACAAAATAACACCTCAGGAACTGATCTTGTGGCGATTGGAAAAAATACGCTCGATGCAAATACAAGCGGTTATGAAAATGTTGCTCTTGGATCTGATGTCTTAGGACAAAACACCATCGGTTTTCAAAATGTTGCAATTGGTCATAAATCAATGGAATCTAACGTAGAGGGTGATAACTCTGTAGCTGTTGGTGCTTATGCTTTACAAAATGCAACTGGAGATGATAACATAGCCGTTGGCTACAATAGCCTTCAAACAACCACCTCTGGAATTGACAATGTTGCCGTAGGTTCAAATGCCCTGTTTTCTTTATCTACTGGAAGTGACAATACAGCGGTGGGAAACGCATCCCTTTACAATAACACAGGTGAAAGAAATTCAAGTTTCGGATATCAATCCATGTATTCAAATACATCCGGAGAGTATAATGATGCTTTTGGATACGCTGCTCTATATTCAAATGAAACAGGGGAGTACAATACGGCATTTGGTAGGGCAACACTTTACAATGCTACAAACGATGAAAATTCGGCATATGGATCGTATGCGCTTCATGGATTGACAACTGGAACCCAAAACACGGCCATCGGAAGAAGGGCTGGCTGGAATAATGAAACTGGCTCAGGAAATGTATTTGTCGGTACATTTGCAGGAGGAGGTTCTTCTGGATATTCTAAAACAGGAGCAGTAAATATTGGATTATCCGCAAGTGAAAATGATACAGTAGATTATAATGTTTCTGTTGGATATCAAGCACTTAGAAACAACGGAAATGGAGCGAACCTTATTGCGATTGGTAAAAATGCTCTTGATGAAAATACTACAGGTAACGACAACTTGGCAATTGGAACAGACGCTCTTGGCCAAAACACAATTGGTATTAGAAATATCGCCCTTGGTGAAAGTGCATTAGAAGACAATGTGGATGGAAATCAAAACGTAGCGATTGGATCTTTAGCCCTTAATGGTAATACAGATGGTGGGAACAATGTGGCGATTGGTAGAAACGCTATTGGTAACAACGGATCGGGCGGAAATAATGTTGGTATTGGTGAAAACGCACTTGAATCAAACAACAATGCCGAGCGAAACATTGGAATTGGTAGTGGTTCATTAAACTCGAATACCTTTTCAGATAACACTGCTTTAGGATATCGTTCTGGATATGTTAACAATGGTTCTGAAAACATATTTATAGGAGCATTTGCCGGTGACAATGCCACTGGGGGAGATCAAAACATTATTATCGGAACGAGAATTGACCTACCAACAGCTACCACGGATAATGCATTAGTGATCGGTAATTTATTGTATGGGACGGGAATTGATGGTTCTGGAACTACTGTTTCTTCTGGAAATATTGGAGTTGCAATTTCTAATCCATCTGAAAGATTACAAGTGAATGGAAACATAAAAGGGGATCTAGGAGTAGTTGAAGGAATAACCGACCAGGATAAAAACACTTCTATATATGTTGATAAATCTGATGCAAATGACAACACAATTCGCTTTGATATTTCTGGTACTGAGTATTATACCATTCAACGGAATGCAAGCAATGTGCCACGAATTGAAGTGCTGAATTCCTCCACCTCAGTGTTCTTTGGTTTGAATGCTGGAGCAGCTGATGATGGTACGGCCAATGAGAATGTGGGGATCGGGGAGGATGCTCTAGCCGTGAATACTTCAGGTTATAACAATACCGCCTTAGGATTTGAGGCATTATCACTGAATACAACAGGCTATGGGAATACTGCTGTAGGCCGACAGGCATCTGGTCAAAATGTGGATGGTTTTTATAACACAGCTATCGGCTGGCAGGCTCTAGAGGACAATCAAGATGGAAGTAACAATACTTCTGTGGGCTTCAGCGCTAACCGAAAAGCAGTAAGCACACAGGATAATACAGCCATAGGGGGTGCAGCTCTCAATGAAAACACCTCCGGTGATGACAACACCGCTGTGGGTAGAAGAGCCGGGCGCTACACTACCACAGGTAGTGACAATGTGTTTATTGGTTCAGATGCAGGGGAGGGAACAACTGATTATACTGGAGCAGACCAAAACGTTATCATTGGCTTTCAAGCAGGTCATGATATTGGAAACAATCAAGATGGAAATGTTTTTATTGGTTATAGAGCTGGGTTTTCTGAAAGTGGATCCGATAAACTTTATATAGAGAACTCTAACTCAACCACTCCACTAATTTGGGGCGATTTTAATGTTGACAGAGTCGGAATAAATAGAGTAGCAACAACCAGAACATTGGAAGTTGGAGGTACAATATCCAGTTCTGATGGAACTTTATACACAAACTCCGATAAAAGATTAAAATCTAATATTTCGTACCTATCAAGCAATGAAATATTGGAAAAACTGATTCAGTTAAAAGGCGCTCAGTTTACATGGAATGACTCTGTTACGGGATATCAAAGGCCTCCTGGACTTCAGAGCGGATTTATAGCTCAAGATATTCAGTCTGTATTTCCAAAGCTGGTTGAAGAAGACGGAAATGGATATCTTCAGACTTCATATGGAAAGTTGGATCCCTTTATTATAGAATCTATAAAAGCACTCCATCAAAGAATTGAAATCTTAGAATCTAAAAACTCTGATCTTGAAAATGAGAACCTTGGACTTAAGGGTGAGCTTAATAAACTTGAACAAAGACTTGAGCAACAATCTGCTTTATTACCAAGCAAAGATCAACTAGAATACTTGAATGTTTTAATGCAGTCGAGTAAGAAATAGTCAAGTTTAAATGTTTTTGGCGCGTTTCCGGCCCTCCGCTTTATTATTCTCGTACAATCTTGATCTCTACTGTTTGAAGGAGTTTCATAGTCACTCTTCAAAATTTTGAGATCTTACAATTGTATTTCGAATAGATATCACTGCGGTCCGGGCGCAAGCTGCATGCGCTAAGGATACTAAAAAAAGTTGAAACCTATCTTTCAAATTGAGTATACGAATGTTGTCCGGATCTGCTAGTCCCGTCTAAATCCTCAAACGAAGCTCTTATGTAATCTCGATCTTCGTTGTTGACTTCAAAATATTCATATTTCATAACCTTACTCAATTCTTTTCCATAGCTAATACCATTCTCTGGAATGAGTAATATCCTTCCTTCAGAAAGCACTTCCCACGTACCATTAATAGTAAGGTCCTTTTTACTTTTCAGGCGTTCAATATAAGTTCTGTCCTTAAAAAAGGTGAGCTCATGACGAAAAGTAGATGCTCTAAAGCCATGTTGCTCAATGGAATCTTCTAAACCTCTAGGATTGATGTTAACTATGGTCACATCAAACAACTTACTGTTTGGAGGATCGTACTTTCTGGTCCAAGTTTTACAAAAAACACATTCGTACTTTCTTACCTTAATAACCGGTAGTTCCTCCTGTGCCTTCAAATCAAGGAAAAATGAAAAAACGACTGTTGTCAATAGATATTTCAACTTTTTCTTACATAACGCTATCATTCAAATTGGTTACAATCTATTAAAGTGAATTGGAACATGGCATCTCTGTGAAATATTGAATGACATTTCACCATTATGTAAATCCATGAAATTATGAGACATATTATTTTGTTGTTCTTGCCTGGTCTTATTGCTTTTGGCACTATCGCTCAAACTTGCACTTCATCTGGTGGAGATCAAGATCCTGATGATTTTGAACCATATCGCTTCAGATGTGGTGGATCCCGAAAATGGGATAAAGACAGGAAGAAAGAGAAGGGACCAGTCTATGAAAGTGTAGAAAGTTGTGGTTTTATGTCAGCGGAAGGCTATTATTACACATGGAAAAATAAAGTTTATTACAGTTATGATTATGTCTCATTTGACCCAGTTCTAAAAGCAGATGTCAAGACCTTTCATTGCGAAAATGGCACAGCAATGGATAAAGATCACATTTTCTTTAAAGGTAAGGCCGTGGCATCTATTGAAACAGATGATTACGAGGCGATTGGCTATTATTATGTTAAACTGAATGACAAAATATATTCCAGAAATAAACTTCCTGAGTCTTCAGGTTTAAAAGAAGTTGAAACAAATGGAGAGTTTAAGTTAATAGGTGATTCATTATCTCTATTTGCCAAAGATGAAGACCAGGTCTTTTATAATGGCCTTGCGATTAAAGATTCTGATCCTAAATCGTTTCAAATACTTAACAATGTTTATACTAAAGATGATAAAAACGTCTACTTCAATGGAAGTAAGAAGGACAGTTTAGTTGGTAAATCATTTGAAATAATTGATGAGTATGGAATTTTTGGGAAAGACGAAAATTTCCTTTGCTATTATGGAAACGTAATTCCAAATAGTGATGCTAAGACATTTAAAGATTTGGGATGTGGCTATTTTTCGGATAAAAATAACGTTTACCTAAATGGGAGAGTACTTCCAGGGATTGACAGTGAAACCTTCGAATTGCTTTCTTGGGGATATACAAAAGATAAAAACAAGGTCTATTGTGACCAACAAGTAATTGTTGGAGCCAATCCTGCTACGTTTCAAGTGCTCGCTCGAAAGCACTCTAAAGATGACAGAAATGTTTTCTTTCTTCAAAAAATAATTGACTGTGATTATGCTAGTTTTAAAGTAAGTGACAAACTTGATTACATGGCTAGCGACAAAGATTTCCAATATAAAAGTGGGGTAAGACTACCCAAGT
>JALEGO010000025.1 GCA_022763165.1 Flavobacteriales bacterium | reverse complement strand
CCTGCTGCATTAGCCAACAGTGTTGGATTGGTGCTGCCATCACTCCAGAGATATGTTCCTGATACGCTTGAGGCATCAAGCGTCAAACCAGGGTTGGAACAGATTGTTGTGTCGTTGCCAAGAAAAATTGTTGGATTGTTTATAATGCTAACGTTTATTGTGTCAGTGTAAAGACAACCTTGATGAGAAACATCAACATAATAAGTGCCGGATGTCGTAACGTTGAAGGTGTTATTTGTACTTCCATTCTGCCACACATATGTTGCCCCAGCTATGGTCGCATCTAAGAGGAGAGACTGTCCCGTACATAGATTTGTATCATTTCCTAAATTGATGGATTGTCCACAATTAAAGCTGAAATTATCGCAATGAGACCAGTTACTGACACTTGATGGGCCAGATTGCTGGACGGTTATAAATGATCCAGTTATTGGAGCGACAAATGTAACCGTTCTCTGAGTCCAGACATTATCAGTGGGCGCTACTGGTGCTACATAGATTGAAGTCCCAAATGCCGTACTTGAATTTGAAATGCCCAATTCCGTAGGAAAAGCTGTAAAACCTGGATCTGCCCGATCCCAAAACGTAAAAGTGTAAGAATTCCCTGCTACAAGCGGAGCTGTAAGTTCAATACTTATCATGTCAGTGCCGCCTCCTGTAAAAGAAACATAGTATGATCCGCTTTGAGCGCCACTACCACCCCAAGTGCCGCTGGTAATAATATCCATATTTCCGGTGGTCCCGAAAGCCTCAACATCACTCATAGCTGCAGTAAAAGCCGCATTGCTCATGTTGATTTGATCAAAACCACCAGCAGTGTTGTTTTCGAAATCCCCATTGATGAAGTTTTGTCCAGAAAGCATCAAAGCAGGAATTGTCAAAATGATGCATAACCAGGTTTTTAGAAGAGATTTCATGTGTTGTTGTATGCGTAAAGTTTTTTTTAATAGTCGTGTTACAACCCTTTTGGTTGCCCCTGACAAAGTTAAGCCTAATAAAGCGGATTTCTATGCCTAGAACACAATATCAAAACTTTGTTTTTTTTAATTACTTTGTATCACAAAGCGAAATTATGACAGATGAATCAAAAAAGACGCTAGATCAACTCCAAGAGATTAGATCTCTTATGGAACGTTCATCTAGGTTTATTTCTCTCAGTGGATTGTCGGGTGTTTTTGCAGGAGTTGTAGCACTTGTAGGAGCGTATTTTGCTAAGAATTATATAGATATCAATTTTTCAGGAAACCTAGAACGTGTTAATCCGCGATATTATTCAACCGAACAGATCGTTGACGGAGCCTTGTATTTGGGTGCTTTGGGCCTGTTGATCGTCATAGTAGCCGTAATTGGAGGAGTATTTTTCACCTTTAGAAAGTCTAAAAAAACTGACCAACCTGTTTGGGGTTCGGCATCCTGGCGTATGATTATCAATTTGCTTATACCACTGGCTTCTGGCGGTTTTTTTTGTATTGTACTGATGTCCTATAATATGTGGATATTGGTAGCTCCAACAACGCTTATATTTTACGGATTATCTTTAATTCACGGTAGCAAATACACATTGAATGATATTCGATATTTAGGAGTCCTCGAGATTATTTTAGGCTTTTTAGGTTGTGTCTTTCCAGGGCACGGTCTCATCATTTGGGCCATTGGCTTTGGAATTTTGCACATTGTATATGGTGCCTACATGTATCTGAAGTATGAGCGAAACGCATGATTGAGGGGTTAAATAAGTTGTTTGAAAGTAGGGTAAGGTTGGGTGTAATGTCAATCCTTATGGTTAATGATTCTATTGACTTCAATAGTCTGAAAGAATTACTCAATGTGACCGATGGAAATTTAGCCAGCCACATTAGCGCTTTAGAAAAAAATGAGTTAATTATTGTTAATAAACAATTCGTTGGAAAAAAGCCCAAGACCACATATGAAGCAACTTCCAAAGGTAAAAAGCTCTTTCAAGAACATCTGGATGCTTTAGAGAAATTGATAAAGGGACAATAAATAATTTTTTTATTTGTTTACTTTGAAAAACAAAGTGCTTTGAAAATTATGGAATTTGTAAAATTGATTTACCCTAACTCAAAAGAACGACTATGAAAAACGCCTTATTATTATTTTTAGTACTCGTCTTTGTGAAAACTTTTTCTCAAGATGAGGGACACTGGACAGACAAAGTTGAATCTCCTGTAGTCATCGTTAAGAATGACAATGCTAAGTTGGATTTATCCTCCACAAAAGTTGATGCAAAGATCGTAGGGGTAATTGCTGATGTCACTATTACTCAGACTTATAAAAACTCTGGAGAAGAGGATGTTGATGCTTCGTATTTGTTTCCAGGGTCATCAAAATCTGCTGTATATGGGATGATCATGAAAGTAGGAGATAAGACCATTAAAGCCAAAATAAAGGAAAAGGAAAAAGCAAAGGAGGAATTCGAAAAAGCCAAAGCTGAAGGTAAAAAGGCTTCACTTATGCAACAACATAGACCCAACGTTTTCCAAATGGATCTGGCCAATATTCCAGCTGGTGATCAAATGGAAATCACAATTCAATATACTGAGATATTGATACCAGAAGATGGAGATTATGAGTTTGTTTTTCCAACTATTGTAGGTCCAAGGTTTGCAAATCCTGAAGATGTATTAGCGGAGCCATGGATTGCTCAATCTAACCAAGAACCAGAGCAAGTGCTAAAGAATGGTAACATTCAAATCAATGTCGACATTGATGCACCACTGCCACTTACTCAAGTTAAGAATAGAACGCATAGTAGTAAGATCACCAAATCCGGAAAAGAAGCACACATTAGTCATGTTATAGATAAAGCCAAGGAGCTTAAGGATTTCATAGTTTCATTCCGGTTAAAAGGAGACGAGATCCAGACTGGCATCTCTACTTTCGAGGGAAAGGATGAAAACTTCTTTCTCTTTATGATGGAATCTCCAGATCGCGAAAAAATCGTGATGGTGCCTCCAAGAGAATACATTTTTATTATCGATGTGTCAGGATCCATGGGAGGCTTTCCCATAACTGTTACCAAAGAGTTGATGGAAAATCTAATGAAAGGTATGCATGTTCAGGATCGCTTTAACGTGCTGCTGTTTGCGGGAGATTCGG
>JALEGO010000231.1 GCA_022763165.1 Flavobacteriales bacterium | reverse complement strand
GTTACGCGCTATATCGGGAATCATTTTATAAAATACTGATAATAGTATGGTTGAGTATCTTGTTCTATTTTAAATCGAAGTATGAAGAACGCTTGCTTTCGCAAAAATTTACCGCCTATCAAGACTATAGAAAAAATACGAGAAGGTTTATTTAGCCAATCAAAATAAGATGCCAAAACAATTCCAAACATACAAAATCACAACACTTACAGGGCTCGCCTTGGTGGTGGCAAATATGATTGGAACAGGTGCATTTACCAGTTTGGGCTTTCAGTTAAAAGACCTGTACAATCCCACTATCATACTTATTCTGTGGGTTTTGGGTGGCGTGATTGCATTATCTGGTGCGTTTAGCTATGCGGAAATTGGGACCCATATCACACGTTCGGGTGGCGAATATGCATTTTTGACCAAGTTGTTCCATCCACTTATCGGGTATTTATCAGGTTGGATTTCCATTACCGTGGGTTTTGCGGCACCGATAGCCTTATCTGCAATGGCATTTGTCGCCTATTTTCCATTTTTGGATTTGAACCCAAAATGGACCAGTATCGCAATCGTGGCAATCATCACATTTATCCATACCAGAAATTTGAAGGTAAGCTCAAAGTTTCAAAATGTGAGTACTTTCTTCAAAGTGGTTTTGATAATTGCGCTCATCGGCATTGGCGTTTGGTTGAAACCAACTTTTGATAATTCAGGCTTTATAACCAATTCCGATTATTCAAATCTCATTTCACCGGCCTTTGCCGTAGCCCTTATTTATGTGAGCTATTCCTATTCGGGCTGGAATGCCGCCGCTTATATCACCGAAGAATTCAAAAATCCCAAAAAGTCTTTGCCCATTGCATTAATAGGCGGCACCCTGTTGGTAACATTATTGTACACCTTCCTGCAATACGTTTTCCTGAAACACGTGCCCATCCCAGAATTGAAAGGGCAACTGGACGTAGGAACCATCGCAATGAACAAAATGCTGGGAACTGGTCTTGGAAAAGTATTTGGGCTGGCCATTTCGCTGCTATTGGTATCAGGTATAAGCGCAATGGTTTGGGTAGGTTCACGGGTAACGTCAAGCATTGCGAAAGACCATACGTTTTGGAAGTATTTCAAAATCAAAAAAAACAACATCCCACAAAGAGCCTTGTGGTTGCAATTTACCATAAGTGCGTCGTTGATTCTAACAGGAACTTTTGAACAGATACTAATTTACTGCGGTATCCTGTTGACCATATCCTCTATGGCAACCGTTTTAGGGGTTTTCAAATTGAGATACCAGAATAAAAAGACACAAACAGGCAGCTATAAAAGTCCGCTATTTCCACTTTTTCAGCTCATATTTATTACTTTATCCTTATGGATGATTGTCTATGCATTTATGAACAGTCCGTTTGAAATAATAGTGGGTTTCGCTAATATCCTGTTGGGATGGGTAACCTATGTAATAAGCATTAAAATGAACAATAACTTAAAAACGAAATAAAATGAAAACAAAACATTTTTTACTCGCCACAAGCTTGCTATTGGCACTTTCAGCTTGTAAGCAACAGAACAAGAAGAGTGACAACCACGATGCCGACCCGACCACGAAACACGACGGAAAGCACCATTCGCACGACAGTACTAAAACGGCCAATGAGTATATGCACCGTTCGTCCACCGAAGACCTAATCAAACGTTTCGAGTCACCAGAGCGCGATGCCTACCAAAAGCCTGAACTCGTCCTTGAATATTTGGGCAATTTAGAAGGTAAAAAGATTATGGACATAGGTGCAGGTTCAGGATATTTTTCGGTGAAACTGGCTGAAAAAGGCGCACAAGTCATCGCTGCTGATGTTGATGATGAATTCCAAGCAGCCCTGCAAAAACGCATTGAAGACAATAATCTTGAGAACATAGAGCTTCGTAAAATTCCTTATGACAGTCCAAATTTAGCCGATGGCGAAGTCGATATGGTCTTGATTGTAAATACCTACCACCACATAGAAAACCGTAGCGACTATTTTGCAAAGGTCAAACAGGGAATCAAAACTGAAGGCGAATTAGTAGTTATCGATTACTTCAAAAAGAAATTGCCTGTAGGACCACCGGTAAATCATAAAATTGATTTGGAAACAGTAAAAAAAGAACTAAAAGAAGCAGGCTATACAGGGCTTGATGTCAATACCGATTTATTGCCGTATCAATTCATTGTCAGAGCAAAGTAATAGATGGAATATCCAGCAGATTTTTGGAACGAACGCTATGCCCAAGAAGAATTTGTCTACGGCACCCAGCCCAATGAATTTTTTAAAACGCAACTGGATAAGTTGGACGCTGGAAGAATACTGCTTCCTGCTGAAGGCGAAGGGCGTAATGGTGTGTATGCTGCTTCCCAAGGTTGGGAAGTAGTTGCCTTTGACATTAGTGCAAAAGGTAAAGAAAAGGCCTTGGGTTTAGCTAAAGAAAGACAAGTTTCCGTCCACTATCAAATTTCAGGTGTTTTGGTGTTTCAGAGCGATGTAAAATTTGATGCCATCGGTTTGTGCTATGCCCATTTGCCAGCAGAAATACGCAAGCAAGCACATCAACATTTATTACAATTTCTAAAACCTCAAGGGATTGTGATTTTTGAAGCTTTCGCGAAAGCGCAATTAGGGAAAGCCTCTGGTGGTCCAAAAAATGAAGCAATGTTATTTTCCGTTGAAGAAATCAAGGACGAGTTCGCAGAATTAGAATTTAAGTTTTTAAAGAAAGAATCCATTATGCTTTCTGAGGGAAACTATCACAAAGGAGAGGCTGATGTAATTCGATTTGTAGGGAGAAAAAAATAAGCCCTTCATAATTGAAGGGCTCTAAAAATTAAAAATTAAACTTCGTAAAAACCGAAAAGTTTCGGCCAGGATCATTAATAGGTACTCGACCAAAATCTGCTTGATTCACAAATGAAAAATTCAGGTGGTTGTTGTAGGTTTCATCAAACACATTGATGACCGCAAGACCAACGTTTAGACCTCTATATGGACGAAATCCAAAACGAACGTCAAATACATTCCACCCACCCGTTTCTTGTTCCCTAAAACTGGTAGCAATTTCATCTTGTTTTGATGTAATAGTATAATCCAGACTCGCCCAGAATTTCTCTTTTTCAAGACCTACACCTAATCTCGTAGTAAGCGGTGGTGTTAACGGCAATGACTCGTCAAGGTCTTTGTTTCTGGTGTACACATAAGCAACCGCAGTTTTGAAATTAAAATAGTTGGCAAAATCTACTGTCGCTTCAGCTTCAAAACCAGTTTTGTAAGCATCATCGATATTGATAAAACGTTTTACTTCTTGCGGTTTTGCCATAGGCATAAACTTTCTTTCCAACGTTGGGTCAACTACAGGAACAATGTAGTTTTCATAAATGGAATAATATCCAGATAGACTGTAACGCAAGGCATCAATCCCGTTTTCAAAAGGTGTATGTCCTTTAAAACCAATTTCAAACTGATTGTTCACTTCAGCATCCAGATTGGGATTTCCCACGTATTCAAAAGGGTCTTGACCTACCGAAAAATGATTAATGAACCGTTCTATCATATTGGCCGAACGCATACCACGACCATAGGCAACTTCCAGCGAATTGTTGTCTGAAATTTTATGTTTCACAGAGACTGTAGCCGAAATATTGTGCTCTTCTCGTTGCCCTAAATCAGGATACAATTCCTGGAAATCGGCTTCTGGGTCTTGGATATCTGAAACTACCAAGTCATAACGTACACCTGTAGTAAGCATCGTTTTATTGGAAAAGGCATACTTGTTTTCTGCAAAAATCCCGAAGTCATTTACATAGGAATCTTGCCAAATCTTATCCTGAAATATCAAAGGTTCTGGCAATATATCGCCCATCATATTCCGTTTTACTACACGAGTTCTTCCACCATCGCGGGCAATTAGTAAGGCATCAAGTCCACCATATAAAATCCACTCTTCCGTAGGCTTCATTTTAAATTCTAACTTCCCACCAGCAGTCGTCGCATCTATAGTTGACAACGCTTCGGTCATCATAAATGAAGGTCTTCTGGCATTGGACATTATATGGTCCACGTAGGAATAATAGGCTTTGGCATTTATTTCCTCAATGAAATCGCTCAATTTGTTAATTTTATAATCTAACGAAAGTATTGAGCTATTATCCTCTT
>JALEGO010000230.1 GCA_022763165.1 Flavobacteriales bacterium | reverse complement strand
TTGAATCAGATACTGTAAACCTAGTGGTCAATCCTTTGCCACAAGTAAGAATTAGTGGTGATTCAAGCCTTTGTGCGTATGAAAGCATTACAATTACAGCCGAGTCTAGGGAGGCCGTAGACTTCCTATGGAACACAGGCGAGCTTGACAGCACAATTGTAATCAATGGAACCAGCATATTGCAATATTATAACGTAACCGTTACGGATATAAACGGTTGTAAAAATGATGCAAATCTTCCGTTCAAAGTTAGGTTACTGCAGAGTCCAGAAGTCGATATTTTGTATGGTGTGTATGGGGCATTTCAAAATCAATATGAGTTTGAAGCAGATATCATTCAGGGTAATATTGATGAATACACTTGGATTTTTGGTGATGGAGAGCAATCCAATATGCCAGATCCAGTTCATGACTTTGAGCAAACTGGAATCTTTGATGTTAATTTAATTGTCTTAGATGAAAACGGATGTTACGACACCGCAGAAATTCAATTGAATATCATTGAGAATATCGAGATACCAAATGTCTTTACTCCAAATGAAGATGGCTTTAATGACAATTTTTTAATCCCATCAAACGGCATGCAAGAATTTCTTTTGGTTATCTACAATCGCTGGGGTGCCGAATTGTTTAGAACAGAATCGCACAAGGTGGCTTGGGACGGAAATACACACTCTGGAGAACCAGCTCCTGAAGGGATATATTATTTTGAACTGATTGCTACAGGATCAATAGATCACAGTACAACAGGACATGTTACACTCATAAGAGAATGATTACTCTGCTTGAGGCTGTAAATGTTTTTTATCAATGTAGAATTGGAAGTACTCTTCCATAAACTTCACGTCTCTGTATCCTTTTAGAATATTTAGCCTTTGGTAATTTTCATTTAACACTACAAATGAGGGATAAGACATATTTCTATCAAGCAATGAAACCGCTAATTGATGTGGGCTTCTTCCACCACCAGGGTTTACCAATGTCTGCCCCTTAAACATAATTGTGTCTTTTCTTTCAGCATCAAACTTTACCGCATAAAAATTATCATTCATTTTTTCGGATATTCCCTTATCCGAAAATGTTGTCTGATCCATTCTTTTGCACCATCCACACCAGGATGTATACATATCAATAAATATGAGCTTAGGCTCTTTTTCATTGGCAGCTATGGCCTCATCCCAAGACATCCAATTGATTTTTTCTTGAGCAACAGCAATGTTAGATGCCAACAATAAGAATATGAGTAGCTTTTTCATTTTACGGTTTGTTTTGTTGTTTAAGCATTTTTTCGAGATACCCCTTATAGTGCAGATAATTGTTTGATCCAAAAAAAACAAGTATTCCCATTAAATCTGTCACTCCTTTATATCCAGGAAAAATGGCACTTCTATGCACATTTTCATCCATAATGACATATGTAGGATACGATAGCTTATTATCCAATAATGAAGCTGCTAAGGTATGCGTACTTCTTCTAGCACTGGGGTTGGGATTGACGAATGTATGATTATCATAAATGATGGTATCCGACATTTCGGCATCCATCTTAACGGCCCAAAAATTCTGGTTCATGTAATTTACTACATTAGGGTCCTTAAAGGTAGTAGCATCCATTTTCTTGCACCAACCACACCAGTCAGTGTACATGTCGATAAAAATCTTTTTGGGATAAATTTTCTTGGCATCCAAAAGCTCTTTGTTTTTCTCAATGAATTTTTGGCGTGCATCTATAGCCTCTTGCCAGGTCATCCAATTGATTTCATTTTCAGCTTGAGCTTGAGAAGATTGGGCAATCCCTATAATTATGCAAATCGAAACTAAAAATGTTTTCATATGAAGAAGTTGTTATTCGAAAGTACAAAAATGATACCATTACTGGTTATTATTTGGAATCAAATAAAGAACTGCATGATTCACAAAAGCATGAAGCTTTCATAATAAAGGCACAAGCCCAGGTGGAATGGATAGCTTCTGATTCTGAAACCCTAGCAATTTAGAATTTTTAGAAGCTCACAAGCATTTGAGCTCTGTGAAAATTCATTAAGTGCAGGTTTTTCGGAATCAGAACTAGAAATGGAGACTGGATGAGCTTGCCAAAAAAGCCATCAAACTGTTTTAACAGCAAGTTTTTAAAATCATAATTCGATTTAAATGTTTTACTTTGTTGCCCTATTCTATATTTGATGAAGAGACCGAAGAGAATAACCACTCATGTGCTTCAAGAAATGAAGTTAAAGGGTGAAAAAATTTCAATGTTAACCTCCTATGACTACTCCATGTCAAAAATTGTGGATCAAGCCGGGATTGATATCATATTGGTGGGAGATTCTGCATCAAACGTCATGGCTGGACATGAAACCACACTTCCTATTACATTGGATCAAATGATTTATCATGCCTCTTCAGTTGTCAGGGCGATTGAAACATGTTTGGTAGTAGTAGATCTTCCTTTTGGAACATATCAGGGAAATTCCAAACTTGCACTGGCATCTGCCATTCGAATTATGAAGGAATCTGGTGCTCATGCTGTGAAGCTTGAGGGAGGTAAAGAAATCAAAGAATCAATTGATCGAATTCTAAGTGCTGGAATACCTGTAATGGGACATTTGGGTTTGACACCACAATCCATTTATAAATTCGGAACTTATGTGGTCAGAGCACGAGAAGAAGAGGAAGCTGCTAGGCTTCAGGAAGATGCCCTTGTTTTGGAAGAATCTGGATGTTTTGGCATTGTATTAGAAAAAATCCCAGCACACTTAGCTACTCAGGTGGCTGAATCTGTGAAAATACCGGTAATTGGAATCGGTGCCGGTGGAGGTGTTGATGGACAAGTATTGGTTATCCATGATTTGCTAGGTATCACTCAAGAATTTAACCCAAGGTTTTTGAGACGTTATAATAATCTCTATGAAGAGATCAAAGGCTCCGTTCAAAACTACATTAGAGATGTGAAGTCTAGAGATTTTCCTAATGAAAAGGAACAGTATTAGAACAAGTTTTGACAGATAAAGTTGCTGATAGAGTTCTCTATGAGGACAACCATATTTTAATTATCAATAAGCTTTGCGGGGAGCTTGTTCAAGGCGATAAGACAGGAGATGTTCCATTATTAGAGTCAGCCAAAGACTACTTAAAAAGGAAATACAATAAGCCGGGAAATGTCTTCCTTGGACTTCCTCATAGGATAGATCGTCCCACAAGCGGTGTGGTCATATTTGCAAGGACCAGTAAGTCGTTGAGCAGATTAACAGAACTATTTCGACAAAAGCATATTGAAAAGGTTTATTGGGCTATTGTAAAAAAGGGTATTCCTGCATCAGGGGAGTTGAAAAACTATTTGATGAAGAATAGCAAACAAAACAAATCTTATGTTTACAAAGATCAGTCGAAAGGAGCCAAACTGTCTATTTTGCGTTATGAGATTATAGGAACTGCTGATCAATACAATTTATTGAACATTGATTTGGAAACCGGCAGACATCATCAAATTAGAGCTCAGTTGTCTCATTTGGGGTTTCCGATTAAGGGGGATTTGAAATATGGTTTTTCTAGATCTAATCCAGATGGGGGCATCTGTCTTCATGCCAGATCCGTTAAGTTTATTCATCCAATAAAAAAGGAGCCTCTTTATTTAAAGGCTCCCGTTCCTAAAGATAAAATCTGGAGTATCTTTAAAGCTTAATTGCTTATTATTTATCTGTCTTCTGTTGGAGGTTTATCAATTGCTCCTCTAATCTTTTTAATCTGGAATCATATTCTGACTTTAATTCCTGATTTTCTTTCTCCAACACCTCTATCTTATTGTTAAGGGCTCTTATTGACTCTATTAACATTGGATCATAATTACCATAGGCAGTCTGTAAAAATCCATCATTATCCGTTTTAACTAAACCAGGAAAAACTTCCTGAATATCTTGTGCGATGAACCCATATTGAAGGCCTAACGGTCTTTTATAACCTGTTTGTGTGTCATTCCACTCAAAAGTAACACCTTTCATTTTCAGCAATGATGTCAACATCTTTTCTGAATCTAATTTTTGGATATTTTTCTTTAATCTTCGATCGGAATTAACCAGCCAGTTTCCTCCAGCAGAGTTTGATGCCGTACCATTAACCTCTAAGTTGTTGGTGGTTGTTATTCTATTAATTCCCATTCTATCGGTTGAAAAGTCTCCATAGATAAATGGAGTCGCGTCATTACCGTTGTCAATTGCAAGCGTGTTATCAGAAGTTATAGAGTAACCGGATTGATAGCCTATGTGAACAACCCCGGACACCGTTCTTGATAAACCAGCCAAGGATGGATTAGCACCAATAATTACATTATTGCTTCCCAAGTCTTGAGCAGCCGAATAACCTCCTAAATAAACGTTATTAGCACCAGTTACGTTATCAAAACCAGCGTTAGCACCTGCAAATGTATTCAAAGCACCTCCGGTCGTATTATTTCCAGCTGAATTACCAATGGCCGTGTTCTCAGTTCCTCCTGCTGTTAAATCTGATAAAGCTCCATTTCCAACTGCTGTTACAGCATTGACAGAAGCAGTACCTGCACCCAAGCCAACCAGTGTAGAATTGATATTGTTACCATTATGTAGGAAATCAGAACCACCAAGTTGAAAGGCATCTGTGTAGTCTTCAACATTCACATTACCCACGACATGCGTGTTACCTCTCACGTCCAATCTTTCAGTAGGAACATTTGTTCCAATACCAAGATTTGCTCCAGTATTAATATAAGAATCATCGTTTGAATCAAAGTGTATCGGTGAGGCGCCACCCGCACGAAGGGTCATATGTGCATTACCAGAGCCATCTTCTCCAACATAGAATAAACCCTGGCCACCACTTGTTTGCACTCGAATCAACTGTTGGAGACCTGCTGTTGGCGGCTGTATATCAAGAAAATAACCAGGTGTGCCATTACCAATTCCAACATTTCCGTTATCCCTAACTTCAAATCTTGTAATGGCTCCATCCGTAATTGTAAAGTCTCCAGTTCCATCTAACTCGAAGTCAAGAGAATTGTTGGTCATTGTAACGGTTGTATTTCCGGAAAGACTGCCTGAGCCTCCGTAAATACCGCTGCCTCCACCACCCGATCCAATATCGTCCACATGAGCCACATGAATGATTCCATTTGCATCCTTAACCAGAACTGAATCTAAGCTACTGTCTTCGACAAGACCGAGTAAACGCAATGGGTCAGTTGTAGCTTCCACGTGCAATGTATTTAAAGGAGAAGTAGTTCCGACACCTAGATTAGAGCCAGTATTAAAATACGAATCAGCATTGGCATGAAACAAGATTCTTTCAGTACCACTACTCGCTTCCAAAATACCAATTCTTCCATATCCTGGAGCTCCACCAACTCCTCCTAGTTCTATACTAGGATTCGCAGATGCCGCATAGGCATGAACCGTAACGACAGTCTCAGATTGGCCTCCACCCGCGTTGTATACAAATTTAGAGTTACCAGAACCTTTAACTTCTAACATGGCAGATGGAGAAGTCGTTCCAATTCCAACATTTCCAGAGACAGCTTTGTAAATGTCATTTCCAGAAATAGTCCAATCGCCATCAGCTCCACCACCGCCAGGAGCAATATCATCTATATCTGCTTTGTGAACTACGCCATTCGCGTCAATCACTAGAACAGTGTCCAATGAAACATCATTTACCAGTCCTTCTATCCTAACAGGGTCTGAAGTTTCAGAGACATGTAATCTATTAGAAGGAGCATTTGTACCAATGCCGAAGGTTCCACCTGAAACGTTAAAGAACGAGCTCGAGCTTGGTACTGCATTGATATCTATTAAATCTGGTAGAGCGGCCGCGTTAGCTTTCAAAGTAATCTTACCATAACCTGGCGCCCCTCCTGGAGTTCCCATAATAATTCCTGGAGATGGTTGATTATATCCAGCGATTGTAAAGATATCCGTGGTACCTGTGGCGGTGTATTTAAAATGTACTTTTCCACCCACAACTTCTAATTGATTGCTTGTAGTATTAGTACCTATAGCCACATTCCCCTCGGTAAAAATATTATCTGAAATGTTTGTCGGAGGAGCTGTAGTTCCAATCTCATGCCAATCAGCATCTGCACTTCCTCCGCCTCCCGGAGCTATATCATCAATATGAGCTTTGTGAACTACTCCATTTACATCAGTAACAAGAACAGTGTCTAGAGAGGCATCAACAACAAGGCCCTCGAGCGTCAATGGATCAGCAGATTCAGTTACAGTGAGCGCTCCATTTACTGTCATCAGATCGTTTGCAAAATCTCCCCAAATAAGTGGTGTTGTAGATGAAGAATTTTCAATGTATAGTTTATCTGATCCGGATTCAGTAAATCCAGCATTATATCCTAAGAAAATATTACCATCTTGATTTGAAGATATATCGTGACCAGCATCTTTTCCTATGATAACATTATTATCAGATCCAGAAAACAGCGCATTACCTTCGCCAGCATCAGTACCTATGACGACATTGTTTTCACCGGTAGTACTGTACCTGAATGCACGTTGCCCTAAAGCCGTGTTATTGTCGGCTGTTAAACTCTCATTTAAAGCTGCACCACCAATTGCCGTATTATCCTGTCCAGTGGAATTGTTTGTTAAGGACGAATACCCAACAGCTGTATTATTAATTCCGCTTGTATTTTCCTCCAAAGACCACCAACCAACGGCCGTGTTTTGATTTCCATCAACATTCTCTTCCATCGATTGATATCCGATGGCCACGTTTCTATTTCCATCTATATTATTGGTCATGGCATCGTATCCAATTCCAACATTTTCATCCCCTGATGTATTGGCATCAAGAGCGTTGTCACCTATTCCAACGTTCTGATTGTTTGTTCCATCATCAGCCCCACCGGATGCTGCACCAATGTATGTTGAAGCTCCAGAATTCAGAAGTTCAATTCTTGGGACATTGTTCAAATTTTTGTCTAGCACTAAATATTCTACGCCTTCAAGATCCATGCGTATCACATCCTCATCAGCAGTTTCCTCAACCTGAATTTTTGTATCCTCATCGGTATCTGTCAATCCAAACCCTGTTCCAAGTATGATGTTTTGTGTAGCAATATGATTTCCTAAGTTATCTCCTCCACCTGAAGAAGAAATATCATCAATATGAGCTTTATGAACTACTCCATTTACATCAGTAACAAGAACAGTGTCTAGAGAGGCATCAACAACAAGGCCTTCTACCCTTAAAGGATCGGTTGAGCTTGATACGTGAAGCTTGTTAGATGGATTGTCATCACCAATTCCAAGGTTTCCTCTAAAGTTAATTCTAACGGCTTCGCTGATAGCTTTGTCTTCAGAAGTATAAAACGCCAATCCAACATCATCTACACCTTCCCTTAAGACTCTTAAAGATGCACCTAAAAAGTCATTAGGTGTGCCACTTGAATTGTCGTAATTTCTAAAATCGAAAGTTGTAATAACATTCAATGGTGTTGCAGCCCCTATTGCACTTCTAGTTTCAAATGTTGCCGTTCTAGAACCTGTAGCGCTAATTCTGGAGTCGAGTAGTATTTTTGCATCGGCTTTTTCAATATGTAAATCATAAGTAGGTAAATGCGTTCCTATACCAACATTTGCAGAACTGTTCACAGTAAATATACCTAATCCCGTACCCAACCAATCTATTCCAAAATTCTCATTATCCGGATCAAGTAGTAAAAACGCATTTTTGCTAGTTGAAGATGCATCAAATGCCTGCAGTCGCATTCTATTAACAGCACTGTTAGTTGTAGAACTTACTTGGAAAAGTTGAGTTGGGGATGTTGTGCCGATCCCAACGTTTCCATGAGTGTAAATATCATCATTGATGCTCGTTGGGGGCAAATTCGTAGCTACAGCAAAGAAATCTGAATCACCAGCGGCTCCTGGAGGAACAATCTGATTTATATCAGCCATATGAACGATTCCATCCTTATCAATAAGCAACACACTATCTAAAGTATTGTCAATAGCAAGGCCCTCTACTCTCAATGGATCAGTAGCATCTCTAATATGTAGCCTGTGCGTTGCAGAGTCATTAGGATTGGAGAATAGGCCGATTCCCAAGTCATAATCTGTATAATCGAAGATCAAACCGTGGTCATTTGCATTTTTTCCTATGATAAAGGAAGTTCCAACTTGAGGCAAATTGAATTGAATATTGCTGCCCGGTTCAACCCAAAGGTCATTTGTAGAGGAAATGAATTGGGCACCACCAGAAAGTAATCGCAGTGATCTGGTACCACTTGCATCAACCGCAGAAATGGCTGATCTTACATCTAAATTATCCGTTGGATTTGTAGTTCCTATTCCGACATTTCCTAAGGTGTAGATATCATCATTGATATCGGTCGGAGGTAAGTTAGTCGTAACGGCAAAAAAGTCCGAATCTCCCCCTGCTCCAGAAGAAACCAATAAATCATTGATGTTCGCTCTGTGCAATACGCCTGAACCATCTATCACTACAACTGTATCTATTGTTGCATCCACAGCGGTACCTTCAATCCTCACAGGGTCTGGTGTTCCAGCAACATGTAAGGTGTTAGTTGGAGTTGTGGTTCCAATTCCAACTTGACCAAGCGTATAAATATTGTCATTGACATTATTCGGAATCGCATTGGTTCCAACTTCCACAAAGTCGGAATCTGCGCCTGCTCCAGATGCTGAAATTAAGTCGTCCAAATGTGCTTTGTGAACTACTCCTAAATTGTCAATTGTTAGGACGGTGTCGATAGAAACATCATTAACAACACCAGTAAGTTCTAGCGGATCAGTAGCTGAAATAGCATGTAATGTTCCATTGATACTTACGCTATCTAAAGCAAAATCACCATAGATTAATGGTGAACTTGTATTAGAGTTTTCAATGTATAATTTATCCCTTCCTGCTTCATTGAAACCTGCTTGATAACCTAGGAAAACGTTTCCTGTACCATTAGCATTTCGACCTGCCTGATACCCCACATAAACGCTACTATCTCTAGTATGTTGGCCGCTTCCAAAACCAGCTTCATAACCAATTACAGTATTTTTAGTTCCATTGGTATTTAGAAAATCGGAAGCTACACCAATGGTAACATTTTCCGATCCCATGACATTACTTTGTGAAGATCTTTCTCCTATAGCGACATTGTTTTCACCTGTTGAGAGCGCCAATAAAGAGTTAGCACCTACTGCCGTATTAAAGCGTCCAGTTGTAAGACTTGTTAAACTCGAACTACCTACTCCCGTGTTCAATTCAGAAGTAGTACCATTTCGTCCTGAGTTGACACCAATGTATACGTTCCCATTCGTACTTAAGTCATCCATTTCCCCAGCATTCTCACCAATAAAAACACTGAAACCAGAGTTTTGAGGAACCAGCATGTGGCGATCCATATGCCATCTTATGACGCTGTCCACTCCAAATGCCAGTGTATCGCGATCATGTGTTCCTAAAAAATGAATTGTAGGATCCGTACCCCCATTTCCAAGAAGTGCCCAATAGGTGGAATCCAATGCTCCAAGAGCTCCACCCAATAGATTTGCTGCACTGTCCCATGCTAATTGACCATTACCGTCAGTATAAAGAACTTCTGTTGGCTGCCCATCTGCTATTGGAAACGCAAAACCTGTGACAGCAGGATCATTAACTTGAAGTTCTCCATTCGTTCGGAGAATATCATTGTCAAATTCGCCATAAATCAAAGGTGTGGCTGAATTAGAATTCTCAATATATAACTTATTATTTCCAGTTTCATTATAACCAGCTTGATTACCGATGAATACGTTAGTATCTCCAGTAGCGCTGTAACCAGCTTGATTACCAATGTAAACATTTAAAATACCTTGTTGGGTGTCATAACCCGCCTGGTTACCAATAAAAACGTTTACGTCTCCTTTGGAATCAAAACCAGCCTGATGACCTAGCAGTACATTTCCGAAAGCTGCGCCATTCATATTTCTACCAGCTTCTTTTCCTACTGCTGTATTATTCACTCCGTTCATTACTCCATATCCGGCTTCACGACCAACACTAACGTTACCAAACCCAACATCATTTAAATAGCCAGCATCACGTCCAATAGCAACATTATCGTTACCAGAAGTATTTGAAAACAGTGCGTTTCTTCCTACTCCAATATTCGCGCTTCCTGTATTAGACTGTAGACTTTGATGCCCAACACCAATATTGCCTTTTCCGTTAACTGTGCTATTTCCACTTCTAGCCCCAATGAATACATTGAAATTATTTGCTAAATCATCAACAGCTCCAGCACCTTCTCCAATGAAAACACTCTCCCCATTATTTAGAGGTTCTATCATATGCGCATCGAGCCTAAGTCTATCAATACCATTGGTAGAGATTCTCAAAGTATCATTGTCCGTTGGGCCCAAAAAATTCACAAGCGGATCTGTCCCTGGATTTCCTGTAGTCAACCATGCATCAAGTTTTGCCGAATCCGCAGCGGCCAAGGCAATCATCTTTCTCCACAGAATTCCATCAAAATACCAGTAACAGCTATCAGACATATTGTAAATCAACAAACTTGTCGCTGGAGGAGCTGCAACAACACTATTGGTATCTGCCAACCGAGGTATCAAAACCCCCTTATCATTTGCAACAGCGTCTAGAACCGCACTTGGGTCAGGAGTAATCGTTCCAACTCCAACGTTGTCCTGAGAAAAAATTATAAACGGGAATAACAGTAGAACTAATAAAAGTCTTTTCATAGGGCACGCGTTTAATATATAGCAAATAAAGGAATCTTTAGCAGTTGCACAAGAATTCTTGGGGTGTATTTTATAACTCTCAATTGTTAGTAAGCAAGCTAACACCCAAATTTACTGAAAATTATCCTCAATATATAATATTGTTTTTTCCATCAACCACACGATACTTTTAATGTCTTTATCGTTGATTTTCTGATTGTTACATATCTTTTCTTCTAGGCTTGCTGCCATATCCCCTAAAGCAATAGCACCAAAGGTCTTACTAGAACCATTCAGGCGATGCATAAAAGCCTTGAGTTGATCCTCATTTCCACTGAAACCGTTGAGTGTATCAATTGCTTTTGACAATTCTTCTGAAAACTTAGAAAACACAAGGGGTCTTAACTCTTTACTGATATGTTCGTAGGCGCTTACCTGAAAAATCTCATCCATCCAATAACAACTATAATTGGCAATATTAACAATATCAATAATATGTAAAAGGCTTTTGTTCGAACAACAAAC
>JALEGO010000229.1 GCA_022763165.1 Flavobacteriales bacterium | reverse complement strand
GGTCATGTTCTGCTCGAAGGCGTTCCAGGTCTTGCAAAAACATTGGCAATCAATACGCTCTCAAATGCTATTCAAGCCAAATTTAGTAGAATTCAATTTACTCCTGATTTATTGCCTGCAGACTTGATAGGAACAATGATTTATAGCCAAAAGAATGATGCATTTGCTGTAAAGAAAGGACCAATTTTTGCAAATTTCATTCTGGCAGATGAAATCAATAGAGCTCCGGCCAAAGTTCAAAGTGCCTTACTTGAAGCAATGCAGGAGCGTCAGATTACCATAGGAGATGAAACATATCCCTTAAGTGAACCTTTTCTTGTTCTTGCTACACAAAACCCTGTAGAACAAGAAGGTACTTACCCTCTGCCCGAGGCTCAAGTCGATCGATTCATGCTAAAACTCGTTTTAGACTACCCTCAAAAAGAAGAGGAAAAGTTGATCATAAGACAAAATTTGGCTCCTGAGGGAATGGCGTCCGTTAATCCTGTTCTGAAACCAGAAGATATAATAAGAGCCCGAAAAGTGGTTCGGAAAGTATACATGGATGAGAAAATTGAGCAGTACATTGTAGATATAGTATTTGCTACCAGAACTCCCTCAGAATACGGCTTAGAGAAGTTCAAACATTATATCAGTTTTGGTGGGTCGCCAAGAGCTAGTATCAGTCTTGCACTCGCAGCAAAGGCCTATGCTTTCATCAGAAGAAGAGGATATGTTATTCCTGAAGATGTCAGAGCCGTTTGCGCTGATATTTTGAGACATAGAATTGGTCTTACTTACGAAGCTGAGGCAGAGAATGTAAATTCATTACACATAATCAATGAGATTCTTAACCATGTAGAAGTTCCTTAAAATTCGACTTTTTAGTGAATGAAAATTGTGATGTGAGATGGAAACCAGTGATCTTCTTAAAAAAGTTCGAAAAATAGAAATTAAGACCAAAGGTCTTTCTAACAATATCTTCTCTGGAGGGTACCACTCTGCGTTTAAAGGCAAGGGTATGGCATTCAGTGAAGTTCGAGAATACATGATAGGCGATCCAATTCGCACAATTGATTGGAATGTAACTGCTAGATTTAATAAACCATTTGTTAAAGTATTTGAAGAAGAACGTGAGCTTACTGTAATTCTATTGGTGGATCTAAGTGCTTCGGAAAATTTTGGATCAAAAACTCAAACAAAAAAGGAACTCATTGCTGAGCTATGCGCAGTATTGTCCTTTTCGGCCATTCAGAATAATGACAAAATTGGTGTGATATTTTTTACAGATAAGGTGGAAAAATTCATTCCACCAAAAAAGGGAAAGTCTCACATCTTAGCAATTATTAGGGAACTCTTAAACTTTAAGCCCACTAGCCGGAAAACAAATATTGAAGCAGCTTTAAAGTTTCTCACAACAGCAATGAAAAAAAGGACCACAGCCTTTATCATTTCTGATTTTATAAGCGAGAATTTTGAAAGTGCTTTAAAAATTGCCAATACGAAGCATGATGTTGTTGCTCTAAATATTTTTGACACCTTCGAAACGGAATTACCAGATATCGGTCATGTGAAACTAATGGATCTAGAAACTGGAAAATACAATTGGGTCAATACATCTAGCTTAGCATTTAGGAAACAATTCAAAGCTGAAGTTCTAAGGAGAAAAGGACAACTGGTCGAAGTTTTTAGGAGATCCGGAGTCGACTTTGCAGACATCAATATCCAAAGATCTTATGTTAAACCACTTATGAACTTGTTCAGAAAAAGGGAAATGAGAAGATGATAAAATATACTATCATATCATTTCTTGTATTGCTATCTACACTTTGTGGAGCAGAGGTGTTTGTTAATGCGACTTTGGACAGCAATACTATTCTAATTGGACAACAAGCCACAATAACACTGAAAGTGGATTTATCCATGAACGATCAGGTGTATGAATGGCCAAATATTGGTGATACCATAATTGACAAAGTTGAGGTCGTTTCTCTGGGAAAAATTGATACTTTATTGGATATTTCAAAAAATGAAAAGGCTTATATGCAAAAGATCAGAATCACCTCCTTTGATTCAGGATTCTATGCCATACCTCCATTTAAGTTTTCTGTAAACAATACGATAGAAGAAAGTCCTCCCCTTTTATTCAGCGTTTTAACAATACCAATCGACACTACAAAAGCCAAAATTTATGATATCAAGGGACCGATCACAGCAAAATTTTCAATTTTGGATTGGATCTGGCACTATAAATTTGTCCTCCTCCAAGGACTCGTCCTTATTGCTCTGATTATATTATTGATATACCTTCTTACGAAAAAACAACCTACTCCAACGAATGACATCGTCAAGGAACCTACCAGACCAGCACACTTAATCGCTCTAGAAAAAATCGACTGGTTGGTTGAACAAAAGCTTTGGCAAAATAACAAAACCAAGGAGTATTACAGTTTACTCTCAGAAATTCTCAGAGCCTACTTGGAGAAACGTTACAAGATTTTAGCTCAAGAGCAAACTACTGATGAGATCATGACCAGTATCAAATATTTTGAAATTGATGAAATTTCCAGGTCCAAATTGCGGCAGGTCCTCATGTTATCAGATTTGGTAAAGTTTGCCAAGGAAAAGCCAATTCCTAATGAAAATGAAATGTGCATCAAAAATGCCATTGAGTTTATCAATGAAACAGCTCCAAAACCCCAAAATACAGAAGATAAAGTATGATTGAGTTTTGGACTAATATGGAGTTTGCAAACAAGGAATTCTTCTGGCTATTCCCAGGATTAGGCTTCCTCATCTTTTGGCACTTTTTTAGTCTGAACTGGTATTCGGGTTCTTTAAGATACTCATCCATAAAAAGTCTTGCTAAATCGTCATATGGTGTTTTTAACCATGTGCTGTTTTTTGTCAGAATTTTAAGTCTTTCAGCTTTGATTCTAGCACTTGCTAGGCCGCAAACATCATTGAGTTGGCAGAATGTTTCTGAAGAAGGAATAGATATAGTCTTGGCACTTGACATCTCTGGAAGTATGCTAGCCGAAGACTTAAAGCCCAATCGACTAGAAGCTTCAAAAAATGTGGCTATCGATTTTATTCTCAATCGACCCACCGACAGAATTGGGCTGGTTGTTTATAGTGGAGAGTCCTTTACCCAATGCCCTATTACAACGGATCATGCTGTCTTAGTTAATCTTTTTAAGGATATTAAAAATGGTATGATAGAGGATGGCACCGCAATCGGAATGGGATTATCAACTGCAGTGAATAGGCTTAAAGACAGTGATGCAAAAAGTAAGGTCATCATTTTGTTAACAGATGGATTTAACACCACAGGAGCCATTCCTCCACTTACGGCAGCCGAAATTGCAAAAGCCTTCAATGTCAGAGTTTATACCATTGGTGTTGGAACAAATGGTCAAGCACCTTATCCAGCGAAAGACATCTTTGGAAGAACACAATATCAATATCTCCCAGTGAAAATTGATGAAAAGACCATGAAGGAAATCGCCTCCATCACAGGAGGAAACTATTTCAGGGCAACAAATAACAGAAAACTAAAATTAATCTATGAGGAAATTGACAAATTGGAAAAATCTAAAACTCAAATTACGGAGTACAGAAAAAAGAACGAAGTTTTTTGGCCTCTAGCACTAATTGCGGCATTCGGTTTACTATTGGAATTTATTTTACGCTACACAGCATTTAGAACCATTACATGATAAGATTTGAACATCCGTTTTTCTTTTGGGGCTTTGCTTTTGTAGGTCTTTGCATCATGCTATTTGCTATTTTCTTGTCTTGGAGAAACAAAAAGATGACTGTATTAGGGAATTTTAACATTATAAAAAACATAATTCCAGATACTTCCCTTACATTAAGGGCCATAAAATTCGTTTTATTTATTTGCGGATTTAGTCTCTTAATATTCGGATTAGCCAATTTGCAATTAGGAGCTTCTGAAGAAGAGGTAAAACGGGAAGGTATTGACATTATGATCGCTTTAGATTTATCAAATAGCATGATGGCAGAAGACTTGAAGCCAAATAGACTTGAAAATGCTAAAAGATCTATTGGTAAATTTATTGAAAACCTGCACAATGATCGAATTGGTAT
>JALEGO010000228.1 GCA_022763165.1 Flavobacteriales bacterium | reverse complement strand
TGTGTCTTCAAGATCATGGTTCAGCATTCTGTAACTATATGACGAAGGTGTATCGTTGAAGTCTCCCGCAAAAATTATGGGATGTGGAGATTTTTCCATCATTTCTTTAAGTTCTTTTACCTGCGTTTCTCGTATTAAAAAGGCAGATCTCAATCTTCTGTAAAGACTTTTAAGTCCAGTCTCCATATCAGCACTTTTATTTTCTTGAAGATCTTGGATAAACCTATAGTCGTCTTTTTGAAGCTTTACAGAAGCCAGGTGTACATTAACGATTCTAACGGTGTCTCCTCCCAGGTCTAAATCTGCATATATGTATAGGTTTTTCGATTGATTTTTGAACAAGATCTTTTGACTGTTAATGACCTTATATTTGCTAAGAATGATCAATCCAACATTCTGAAATTTACTGATTCGGTGTTTATATCCGGAGAAATGGTATTTAGTGGCAAGTAATTTTTTTAGGGGCTCCAAAGTATAGAAATTCGATTTTTTTCGTTTATCATGATAAAACTCTTGAAAACAATAAATATCAGAATCAAGCTTTTCAAGATAATCAAACATTTTCTTCTTAGATTGAAGGTTATGATTCCAGTTATAAAGATCAAAAAGTCGAACATTCCAACTTGTAAGTTTAAATGTATTGGTTCCTTTTGATGAGGCGACTCCAAAAGAGAAACTATTTGTAAAAGTGGTCCAGGATAATAGTAAACCGGCCAGAGGTAAGAAGAGCACCCGCTTTCTCTTAACAATCCAATATATTAAAAACAAAAGATTTAGAAGAAAAAGTGGTAAGAAGGCCAGTCCAAAAAAAGCAGGAGTAAGTATTGTTTGAGGCGGTAAGAATTTTGATGAGATTGACAGGCCTAGAAAAATGACAAATAAGACATTAATCAGATAAATAACTTTATCTAGAAGATTGAGTTTTTTCAAGACTATTGATTACTTGCTTTGAATAAGAAATCCTTTTCCTCCTTAGAAAGACTATCATATCCAGATTTGGAAATTTTATCTAGTATTTCATCAACCTTCTTTTGTTGGTGTCGTTTATCCAGGTTGTATTCTTCATCTGTTTTGTAGGTATTATGTACGACCCTGAACTTCTGTTTTCTTTTTGACTTATTGGTGAGTGTGCTGATAAATTCAATGAATTTTTTCATGCCTCCGTTGATGTCTCTTCCTTTTTTAATGTTAAAAGTGAATAGAGCACCCCAAAGAAGTCCACCAAAATGTGCGAATTGACCTCCGGTATTATCTCCTTGGCTAATCTTCAGAACATCTACAAGGACCATAAATATTCCAAGGTATTTTATAGCAACTGGACCAATAAAAAGCAGGTTAATTTTTTGATTTGGCTGATAAAGAATAACTGAAAAAACAATTGCATAAACAGCTCCTGACGCTCCCACAAGATGAGTTCCGTAATTTGAAAAGGTGAATACATTTCCTATAAGTCCAAAAACAAATGCGGCCAACAGGCCTCCCATCAAATAATTGGCTAAAACACTTCTGTTTCCATGTATTCTCAATGCCATGTCACCAAACCAATAAAGAAACAAGAGATTGTAAAGAATATGAAATATATCTGAAAAGCTATGAAGAAACATATAAGTGACAAGCGACCAAGGTTGAAATAGAAACTCTTTGAAGTTTAAAGGAACGTAAAAGTTATAAATGAATTGATCTCCGTTCGAGAATCCTTGGGCAATTAAATGTACTATGAGCGCTACAACAAACAGCGCTACATTCGCTATAATGAGCCGAACGGGCCATGAACCATTCTTGTATTTAGTCTTAAGATCCGCTAAGAAACTTGACATAGCTCCAATATATTAAAATCACTCATATCTAAAGCGATTTTTTTGCCAAATTTTAATTAATATAAAGCCAAATAGCATTCCTCCCAAGTGAGCAAAGTGTGCGACATTATCGCCCGGAGTGTCCTTTAAACCCGAATAAAGTTCAATCACACCGTAGATCGCTACAAAGTATTTAGCCTTAATTCCGACTGGGAAGAAAAGTAAATATATTCTTTGATTTGGAAACAGCATTCCAAAGGCAAGCAACAAACCGAAAAGGGAACCAGAAGCGCCAACAACATTAGGAAGGTTCTTAAAATGCTCAAAATACTCAGCTAAGAATGTCGAACATAAATTCAAATGTTCGTTATCTGTGCTATGTCCGCTGGATAGGAACTTAATGGTGTCTTCAAACTCTTCGAACCTCATGTACAATTCAGGTTGATAATCTGGACTGATGATAAATCGATGATTTTGAGCAATTTCCTGAATCCATTGTACGTCCGGAGAGGCAAAATACCTTTCGAATAACATGATATCAGGTGCAATTTGTAAATGTACTATCGTATAGTGAAGGGCCGCTGCACCAATTCCTGTGATAAAATAATAGATTAGAAAACGTCTAGGACCCCACAGGTTTTCCACCGCACTTCCAAACATCCATACTGCAAACATATTGAAGAATAAGTGCCCCCAATCTCCATGCATAAACATGTAAGTAAAAACTTGGTAGATCTTAAATTTCTCTGAATTGAAGTAGTGGAGACCAAGCATGTCATTTAGATTGATGCCTCTACTCAGCAAAACGTAATATGCAAGATGCATAATCACGTTAATAATGATCAAATTCTTGACTACATCCGGTAATAATCTAAAGCCGCCAGCTCTGTACTGATTCATCTAATTCAACATGTTTTCAATCTCACTTGAATTCAAAGATACTACAATTGATTTCCCGTTGACACCATAATAGGGAGAATCGCACTCAAATAGTTGTAAAAGCAAAGATTCGAT
>JALEGO010000227.1 GCA_022763165.1 Flavobacteriales bacterium | reverse complement strand
TTTGCTTCTGCCCTTTTAGCGATAAGGGAATAACACAACAAAGGATCAAGATTATTTCAGCTGTCTTCTTCAGAAAGGTGCAGTTTAAATATCAAAATTAAGTATTATCCAACACTAATGCTGAAAAGTACTGGCTAACCAAGTGATTTTAAATTGTATAAACGAAATCAACAGAAGATTTAGTACTTTAGCAAAAACCCTGAAAATGAAAAAAATAAAGAACTCGTTAGTTGTTCAGGGAGGCGGGTTTAGAACAGCCTTCACTGCCGGTGTTCTTGATTGTTTTTTACTGTATAAATATACTTCGTTTGATCATTTAATAGGGGTCTCCGCAGGTGCAATAGCTATATCCTACTTCCTTGGAGAACAATACGGTTCCCATTATGAGGCTGCGCACCATATGATTAAGGATCCAAATTTTCTAAACGTCAAAAACGCCTTAAGTGAAAAAGGTTATATGAATATTGACTACTTAAGGACCGTAGCCGAAAACATTTGTCCCTTCAACATGGATAAAGCCTTAGAAAATTTAGCCAAATCCAAAGTGGAGTTTGTGGCAACAGACATGGCAAATGGAGAACCTGTTTTCTTAGAACCCAATAAAAAGAATTGGGTTGATACGGTCATTGCATCTTCAACACTTCCTTTTGTCACTAAAGGCACCCACAAAATAAATGGTCAAGAATTAATGGATGGCGGATGGAGTGACCCATTACCTGTTAATCGAGCATATCAACTTGGCGCCAAGAAAATGGTGGTTATTGGAACCCTGCCTTATACAAAAATCAAACAAAGTTGGCCAGACTATTTGGCTAGTCTTTATTACAGAAAGGATCAAGCAAGATTCAAGGTTTTTAATAACAATCATGAGGTATACAATCAATCCATAGAATTTATATCCAATCCTCCTAAAGAAGTTGAAATTGATTATTTGGCGCCAAGTAAAACGCTACAAAGCGGAACGTACAATAAGTCATCCCAATCATTGTTAAACGATTACCGACATGGCATGCATGTGGCAATGGACTACCTACACTCGAAGAGTAGCTAAATCGATTGATTTTCAGTTATTTGTATTTTTTTTATTTTTAGTGTAACTTTTCAAATGCCGTAGTCGTCCTACTTTCAAATGACAGTAAAAGAATATAATCAATGTGTTGATCTATTTGCAGATGGCATTTATAGATTTATTCTTAAGAATATTAAGGACAGTGATCGAGCCCAGGACATTGTTCAGGATACTTTTGAAAAAGTCTGGCATAAAATAACTGAAATTTCATTTGCCAAAGCGAAATCCTATTTCTTCTCAACAGCATATCACACTATGCTTGATATAATAAAGAAGGAAAAAAGAATGGTAAACGAAGAATTTGAGCAACTAGATGTTCGATCACACGAAACGCAGTACTCAGATATTAACGAAATATTAAACCGGGCATTAGACACCCTTCCTGAAGTCCAAAAGAATGCGATTCTTTTGCGAGATTATGAGGGTTATAATTACAGTGAAATCGGAGAAATCCTTGATTTAAATGAGTCCCAGGTTAAAGTCTATATTTACAGGGCTCGGAAACACTTACAACAATATTTAGTAAAGGTAGATTTGGTGATATGATTAACAGAGAGAATTATGAAATATTTTTCATTGATTATTTCGAGGGAAATCTTGACTTCGAAACGCAAAATCTGTTATTCAAATTTTTGGACGAAAATCCAGACCTACAACAAGAGTTTCAAGAATTTGAACCCGTAACGTTGGAGCAAGAGACCGTGAGTTTGGATAAATCCTTTCTCAAAAAGGAACTCAAAATTAATTCCTCTAATGAAGATGATTACATAATTGGCCTCTTAGAAGATGACCTAAGCAAAGAAGAAAGGCATCAAATCAAAATTTATTTGGATGAAAATCCCAGTAAACAAAAAAAATTAAGGCAATTTGAACATTCCAAAGTTGCTCCTGATAAAGGTGTTATTTATCATGATAAAAGTAGTCTAAAGCGCAGTGTTGTAATACCTTTCCTTAGGGTTAAAACAGTCTTTAGAATGGCTGCGGCAGTACTTCTTTTATTTTTGCTAACATCAATAATTATGTTGATGATTGGTGAAAGGCCAGCTGTTTATCAAGCCAGAAATGAAGGTGGAAATTGGAATATTATAACTCCTCCTGTACCGCTTAACAGTTTTCAAATTGCTGAACAAACACAACCTAGAAGCATTGTTGAAGATAATTTTGAAAATACTGCTCTGAAAACACAAGAGTCTGATTTTGAAGATAAAGTGATCAATTACAAAAATATTGATCTTATGACTCAGAAGAAGCATCAGTTGGTTTCTTCAAGTCAATTAGCGCTTCAAATAAAACCCAAAATCGAAACCAAACCGCAACAACGAACTCCGGAGATTGAAGTGAAAGATGACTTTAAAAATCCTTCAAATTTTTTGACAGCAGCGGAGTTTTTGAGGTCACAAGTCAGGAAGAGAATACTTAAGAAAGAACCAACTACTGAACAGTTTGACCAAGCGGAGTTGATTGCATCGATTGAGCCTGTTATTGATCGTCTTAAGCCAAGTTTTATAGAGACTTCTCGAGAGTTTAATCAAAATTCAAAAACCACGAAATTGAAAATTGGCAGTTTCGAAGTTACCAGAGTGAAGAAAAATTAGTTTCTTTCTTTAAGTTTCAATAATACATTTAGGACAGGATATGGTTATTGACTGGCAAAACAGGTAAGATGTAGAAAGGCAATAACGATCGATAACCTACACATCAATTCTTTAAATATGGCACACTCTGTTCTTTGGAGAGAATTTGATCATCTTTAATCACAACAATTTCAAAGTTGACTTGATCTGCCTCTGAAAGCTTTCCAAACGTCTTTTTAATCTCACTATAATTATCTGCCTTATCACTTAAGGTCAAAATTGTTGAGTTGTCCATATTGTAATGATCAATTTTGTAATTCAAATATTGTTTTGCCAAACCAACAGGTATAATCTCTCCATTATCAAATATTCCAACTTTAATCGCATATTTAATGATTGTAGTATCTGGATCAAATTGCAAACCATTATTGTCCAATGGGATTTGTTGTGCATTCACAAAGTCTTGTTCTCTATTTACATCTAAGATTTTGTGATACTTATAGCCTTTAGCAGTCATTAACTGATGTAAAACCAAAGCGCTACTTTTTTCCATGAAAGATCCAATGTAATATACCGTCTTTCCTTTTCTATTTACTAAGGTGTTAGCTATGGTCAGCCCTTTGTCAATACCTGCTGCCATTTTTTGGTCAGACAATTTCACTGCGTAAAGCGGTTCTTTTTTGGATTTGAGTTTAAGATTCAATGCTATTTGAGCAGTAGCGCCTTCAATGCATTCATTGGTCATAGCCTTAATATTTTTGACGAAAAAGTCTTTCTCTGGATCAGGCGTAAAGTTTCCTATTCGCTTAATCTTGTATGAACCAAGAAAGGTTTCTTTTGCCTTTTCAGCTTGTTCACATCGGCCATTTTGTGTGTACGCTTTCGCCAAATAAAACCATGCAAATATAGGAGCCTGCTTATCCTGATATGTCATGTAACGATATGTGCTCATTATGTTCTTGGTTGCATATTCCAAATGTCTCACAGAATTAGGACTTATTTCCTTGCCTTGTGTATAACACACTCCCAAAAGATAATTTGTATAGTGGTTCGTGCTATCAATAGTATATAATTCTTGAATGAGCGGAAAGGCTTCATTTATCTGTCCCTTTGCCATGAACAATTGAACTTGCTCAAACTTATCTTTATAGATTTCGTCATATGCATTCACAGAGGTGAACAGAAATAAACTAAAAATGATCAATAATCTATACATGGTACTTTTTCTTTTAAGGTGAATAAGAAAAGACATTTCCATAATTAGGCATCCTCCTCTGGCAATAATCCCATTTTTTTCGCGCGCTCACGCCATTTTACTCTTGCCAGTTCTTGTAGATCAGCAACACTATCGAGTTCATCCATGATTTCAAGTCCTAGAAGCGTTTCTAAAACATCTTCTAAAGTCACTACTCCAACCACACTTCCATATGAATCGGTCACCAAGGCAAGATGATTTCTATTGCTCATGAAGAGGTCAAAAAGTTCGGGAAGCGGACTTTCGTTGTTTATAACAATGGCTTTTCTTTTTATTGAAGAAAGCGGCTCATTTCCTCGATCCTCAATGATCTCCTTTAAAATGTCATCTTTTAAAACTATTCCCGTTGTATTATCTAACTTATCTTGATAAATGGGGACCCTGGAAAACCGCAAATTCTTATGCCCATCATAAAACTCCTTGATCGTTAAATCCTCCTTTGAGGCAATAATCATTGTCCTTGGCGTCATGATATCCTTGGCACGTATTGATTTGAGTTGTAGAAGATTGTTTATGATAAGTGATTCATTTTCTTCAAGGGCACCACTTTCTATGCCTGCTGCGGTCATTGCAGCAAAATCGGATCTACTCAAAACACTTTCTCCTTTGTTCTTTTTAAGCACTCTGGTAATCAATTGACTCAATACAACCAATGGTTTCATGGCAAACATTACAATTGATAAACTATTGACTGTAAATGGAGTGAGTGACTTCCAGTTGTTGGCTCCGATTGTCTTGGGTATTATTTCAGAAATAATCAATATGGCCAAAGTCATTAAACCTGCAATAATAGATTCGTAGCTCAGTTCCATAAAACCCAGGTTAAGTGCTTTCGTTCCAAAAGCTTTTCCTGCTTCAGCACCAACGCCTATAGCTCCTACCGTGTGCGCAATGGTATTTAGAGATAATATTGCTGAAAGCGGCCTATCAATTTCAGACTTAAAGGATTTTAACTTTTCATAAAGTGCAGGCTTATCTTTTAGTCTTTCAATGTAACTCGGGCTTATGCTCAAAAGAACTGCTTCCCAAATGGAGCAGAGAAATGAAAACGTAATGGATAAAACAAAAAATAGTAAAAGCATTTATCTGTTTTTTTACGAAAATAGTGCAAGTATTTTTCTAAGCTCCGATTTATTTGAAATAAGTCAGAAGTTCTTTAATATTTTTGTTGCATGAAAAACAAAGTACTTACCTCTTTTGGAGCATTGCTAATCTCATTTTACTGCTCAGGACAGTCAAGCTTATTATGGAAGATTTCAGGCAACAACTTAAAAGAACCATCATATATTTTCGGAACTATCCATCTGATACCTAAAAAGGACTATTTTTTTAATGAGCAATCAAAAGATCTTCTGCAGTCTTGTGGCACTTTAGCTCTTGAAATAGATTTAGACGCACTAACGCTACAGCAGAAAATCGATATGGCCAAGAAAGCTGTATTACCTTCTGGAACAACCTTACCTGGACTCATGGGACAAGAAAAATTTGATCAAATGAAAAATTTCTTAATTAGCGAATATGGAATTAAAGAAAAAAGAATCGCCAAATACGAGCGCATTAAGCCTTTTTTCCTTTCAGGAATTATAATAAAAGATAGATTGGGAAAGGTAAAGACGTATGAAACAGAACTCTTGAAATATGCTAAAAAAGCGAAGTTGAAGACCATGGGATTAGAAACCATTGAAGATCAACTCTCGATAGTGGAGAAAATTCCTTTAAATGAGCAAGTTGAACAATTCATGAACATGGAGGATTTAAAAGAATACGACAAATTATTGGAAATATATAAGACCGAGGATTTAGACGCTTTGTATAAAATGGCTTCAGAAACTATGGATGAAGGAGATTTCGAAGAAGACTTTATCAATAAAAGAAACAGAAAATGGATTGTGGTTTTGAAGGAGCAAATGCCTAAGGAATCAACTTTTATTGCTGTTGGAGCCTTACATCTACCAGGAGAAAATGGTGTGATTGAGTTATTGAAAAAGGAAGGGTTTGAACTCAGCCCGGTGCTATCAGACAAAAGGAAATAAAAAAGGGGCTTTCGCCCCTTGATGACTTTGTTGGTTTCATTTTAAAAATCAAAACTTACTCCTACAGAGAATGGGTTCACTTCTACAGCATTGCTGCCGCTTTTAAATAGTGGGGTAAGATCATAAGTTCCAAATACACCGATCCACTTGTAGTATGCTCTTACAACTCCTGTTGCTGTAAAAGGACTTACATTAAAGTCATTCTTAGCAATCTCCTTAATGGCATCATCACCGCTGTTATATTTTCTTTTCAAACGACTTCCGATTTTCGCGCCAACCATGCCTCCTAAACTCAATTTAAAGTCCTCATTTTTTGTTGTGAAAGAGAGCATGATGGGTAGTTTTGCATAAGTAGTTTTGAAACTGTTCTTACTGAACTCTCTTACCGTATCCAGTGTTACCTGCGTCACATTTAGACTATCCCGCATGACAACATTGTTTTCAAATTGGTAACTGTTAAATTCAAAACCCCAGCCGATTTCTAGGTTTACCAATCTTTTGTTGGGAATTGCATACATACTATACAAGCCAAAGGATTCACTGTTTGCAATATCAATATCGTATAACTCCTGTCCTGAAGCGCCATTGACCTCAAATTTGTTATTGAAAAAGTAACCTTTTGTTCCAACATCGAATAGAAATGAATTGTTATCTCTTTTACTCTCACTTGTATCAGCTTCTAAGGAATCAGCGTCCAGTTCACCATCATCATTAATGGATATTTTCATTTTGCCCATTTGAATATTCGTATATCCATCTCCTACTCCATTCATTTCAACCTTTTTGTCAAACTCACCCTTTTCATTATACCATATCCAGTTTCCCTCAGGAACACCATCCTCGGAATAATTTTCAAGTCTTTGAATATTACCATTTTCAAAGTAGTATTTCCAAGGTCCCGTTTTTAATCCATTATTTTCTAGCCCCTCTACTTTTACCTTACCGTTCTCAAAGTATTCTTTGGTTTCTTTTTCTTGTCCAAATGTGACTTGAGCAATCATAAGTAAGGTTATCAATTTTATAGTTGTTATAGTTTTCATAGCTTTAGTATTTTTTAATCATTCTGCGCTGTTCGAACTTGCTTTGTTGTGTGACGCCCACGTCTAAAGATTAGTTACAATTATTTTTGATTTTTTTTATAAAATCCTGATAATCATTTAATTATTTTGTGCTATTTTAATTTTAAGACTGATTTAAATGACTACCAAAATGCTAGTTGTAACCTAATTATCGTTTTATACGTCTACATCCGTAATAATTAAAAGAGATGCGACTACTCATCGTAGAAGACGAAAAAGAACTTAGAAGATCCATTCTAGAGTACTTTAATAATAGTGGTGTGGATTGCGAATCCGCTATTGACTATGAATCTGCTTTAGACAAATTTGAATTATACGACTATGATTGTATTCTTTTGGATTTGAATCTACCTGGAGGAAGTGGCTTAGATCTTCTAAGAATATTGAAAAGGCAAAAACCTGATAGCGCTGTAATCATTGTTTCTGCCAATGACAGTTTGGACCAAAAACTTCAAGGACTTGATTGGGGAGCAGACGATTATTTGACAAAGCCTTTTCATCTCTCAGAATTAAGCGCAAGAATCAATTCAGTACTGAGGCGAAAATCTGGATCTGGTTCTAATCGATTGGTTTTTGAAGACTTGGTTATTGAATTGTCGGAAATGGTTGTATATGTAAAAGATGAAGAAGTAAATCTTACTAAGAAGGAGTTCGATATTCTTCTATACTTGGTACACAATAAAAATAAAGTAATCACAAAGGTTGCTTTAGCTGAACATATTTGGGGAGAATATGCCGATTCCAGTTATTCGTATGATTACCTCTATAGCCACATTAAAAATTTAAGGAAAAAATTAGTAGACGCTGGCTCAACAGATCACATCAAAACGGTGTACGGAGTTGGCTACAAATTCAAAGCATAAAAAAAGGCTGGTTGCAACAACCAGCCCAGAAAAATCATTCACGAACTTCAGAATGAACCTTGAGTGTAATTAAGAAAAAAGATTATTGTGACTCATACATCTGCTTGTAATACTGTATCTTCCGCCTTTCTGCCTTATAGGCTTTCATGATTTCATCATCTACTCGTTCCTCGCCTGCCTCTTTACTCTTTGGCTTATTAATTTGCGCCAATTTCTCATTCACCTTAATCAAATACACAATTCCATCTGCCTCTATCATGATTGCCTTGTGTTTGCTATGATCTCTTGGATCATTAAACTGAACTATTTGATCAGTAATACTAGATTGATAGCCATCCTTGAGCATTTCCAAAATGTGGATTGGAAGCTTTTCGTAGTTTGTGATGATTTTTCTTTTCATGCCCTAAAAAAATTTGATAAAATTTGATACTTAATTAATCTGTTTGAATGTGAAATTATAATGAGATTCTAGAATAAATCTCATCCAATTCTGAAGAAATTCTGAAGACGTTTAAATCGTTGGGAAAGTACTATTGTTAAGGAGGAACGTAACAAAATAAGCTTTTATACGTAGTATAATGAAGTTAACCATTTTTCGCACAAATCACAAGCAATGAACAGATTTTACCTCATTCTAATTCTTATATTTCCAACCTTTCTCAGCGCTAATCATCAACTGGCTATTGATTCTTGTTATATGGAATTAAATAAACTCAGTGAAAAAGACTCGAACTACGCTAACATATTAAATGTTATCGGTTTTAGCTACATCTATGTCAATCTTGATTCCGCAAAAAGTGTTGCGCAGAAAGCTGTGGATCTATCACATCAGAATAATTTTGACTATGGTGTTGCTTATGGACACAGAACACTTGGTAGCATAGAACTCATTCAAGGCCACTATAAAGAGGCCAAAGAAATCTACGTTGAAGGATTAGAATTTGCAGAGAGCAGAAATCGAATATTGATTAACAATATGATTGCCGCTTGCGACATCCAGTTTAAGGACTTCGATAATGCACTCCAGTATCTATTAGAATCATTAGAATTATTAGAATCAGTCGAGGATAGTGCTATTTCTGCAAATACCTATTTCTATTTGGCTATGGTATACGAATACCAAAATAAAGCAGAAAAAGCCATTGATTATTATGAGAAAACGCTAGCGATCAAAAAAGGATTGAAAGATCAAAAGGGTATTGCGAATTCGCTTCTAAATCTTGGTAATTGTTACAAGGAAGTTGGGAATTATGACAAAGCTCTTGAAAGTAATATTGAGGCAAAAAATATCTATGAAGAATTGAAGCTTACAAATAAAGTAGCTACCGCAATGACCAATATGGCAGGTCTATACTCGGATCAGGGGAACGAAACAAAAGCCAAGCAGTACCTTCATCAAGTACTTGAATTGGTTAACAAGGACGAAAGCAAATCTTTATATTCTAGCATTTTACATTCTCTCGCCAATTCATATTACAAAACCAAAAATTATAAGGAGGCTCTTCGTCATGCTAACTCTTCTCTGGAGTTGGCCGAGGTCACAAAAGCGCCACATTTATTGATTCCATGTTATGAGTTGCTAGCAGATATTCACAGTGCTCAAGGAACGTATTCAGAAGCATATAAATTTTCGAATATCAGAAATAGCATGAAGGACAGTTTGGACCATGCAACAAACCAAGCGATTATAGAGGAGATGCAAGCAAAATTTGAAAGTGAAGAAAAAGAAAAAGAAATTGTGCTGCTCAGTCAAGAGAATCAGATTCAGGGATTGACACTATCCAAAACAAAACTTACGAGAAACATCACTATTCTTTGCGCAATTGCGTTTATAATCATTTCCCTTGTACTGTTTAACAGGTTTAAAATTAAAAAGAAAGCCAATCTATTGTTACAAGAAAAAAATCAGATTATACAGATTCAAAAAGAGCGCATCACTGACAGCATTAATTATGCAAAGACCATTCAGGAGAGTATTTTTCTTCCAGAAGAAGAAATACAAAAGTACTTTTCTGATTTATTCATCTATTATAAGCCTAAGGATATCGTCAGCGGGGACTTCTATTGGTTTGCAAATATAGATGGGAAATGTATTGTTGCAGCCGCAGATTGCACAGGTCATGGGGTTCCTGGAGCCTTTATGAGCATGATGGGGCATAGTATTTTGAATGATATTGTGAACTCTCAAAAGATTACAAGCCCAGCAAGAATACTCGAAAAACTTCATGAAAATGTAAAAGAAAACTTAAAGCAAAATTTAGGAACTGACAGAGCTCAGGATGGCATGGATGTAACCATATGTTCCATTGACTACAACAATAATAAACTAACTTTTGCAGGTGCCAATAACAATGCTCTCTTAGTAAGACAAAATGAGATGGTTACTATGAAAGGCTGTTTCAAGGGAATTGGTGGAAGTTTCGCTTTCAAAAAAGAAAAGAATCAAGAACGCACTTTTTTAAATCATGAATACGACATTTCTGAAGGTGATATGATCTACATGTATAGTGATGGCTATTTGGATCAATTTGGAGGGGAAAAAAGAAAGAAGTTCTCGACAAGAAAATTCAAGGAAATGATCGGATCCCACCAACTATTATCTATGAAGGATCAAAAAGAAAAGCTCATTGGTATAATGAATGGCTGGATGAGTGATTATGAGCAGTTGGATGATCAAATGGTAATTGGTATAAAGGTCTAGCTGATTTAAATATTTACACATTACTACCTTAATTATTCTTTTCACATAAGTTTATACCTGAAGGTAATTTCAATAATTTTGGATATCAAATAAAACCAATGGCCTTAAAAATTACCTTAGGAGTGCTGCTCTTTCTATCACTATTGGGCAATCTCACTCAAGAATACTTTAGACGTATACAAATTGGTGAAGATCTTAGACTAAAAGCTGAGCTTCAAGAAAGTGATATGGCAGAAGTTGATAGGCTTAGCGCTGAACTTGAATTGCTTCAAATTAACAGAGATCTTTTGTTGGAAAAAGAGAGTTTGTTGGATTCTATTGATGGATTGCACTTAAAAATAGACTCATTGCAGAACTAGAAGCTATTCTTTAATACCCAAATTACTCAATACAAAGGCCTGATCAAAAGCCGTTTCTCTTAAAGCAGCATATCTGCCGCTAGGTCCCGCATGACCCCCTGACATGGTTGTCAGAAACAAGAGCTTATTGTCATCCGTTTTGTAGTCTCTCAGTTTTGCCACCATTTTTGCTGGTTCCCAAAAACCAACTTGTTCATCAGTCAAACCGGCCCTAAATAACATATGAGGATATTCTTGTTTCTTGATATTGTCATATGGAGAATAAGAATAGATGTATTCAAAGTATTCCTTAATATTTGGGTTTCCCCATTCTTCATATTCACCTGTTGTCAATGGTAAAGTCGAATCCAACATGGTATTGATGACATCCACGAAGGGAACATCAAGCAGGACCGAATTAAACAGTTCTGGTCTTTCATTCACAAGCACTCCCATAAGCAAACCTCCAGCGCTAGCGCCTCTGGCAACGACCTTTCCTTCACTCGTATACTTGTGCTTTATTAAATGTTCAATGCAGGCGATAAAATCGTTGAATGTATTCTTCTTATTTAATAACTTCCCATCTTCATACCAATGTCTTCCTAAATCATCCCCTCCCCTAACATGGGCAATTGCATACACAAACCCACGATCAATATATGAATATGCAGATCGACTAAAATAGGG
>JALEGO010000226.1 GCA_022763165.1 Flavobacteriales bacterium | reverse complement strand
TTTTCGAGCGCTTTTTTCATCTCCTTTTCTGCTCTCTTTTGTTTGGTAATATCTTGCTCTACAACTAATATTCTGCTGATCCCTTCTTCTGAACTGAGTGCTACGCTATTTACCAAATAATCCCCTCTATCTAGGGTAATTTCAAAGCTCTGGTTGTTGCCTGCAAGAACTTCTCGAAGTCTTTCCTCTATGTCAGATGCAACTGACGAGGGCAGTCCACCAATGTAGCTTGTCCCAACCAGTTTTTCACTAGTAATACCAAATTTGTAAAGTTCTTTCCCTTCTGCAAAAACGTAATTCAAGTTTTTATCTAGCACATTGATGGTTCCGTTTGGGAAATTTCTTGCTACCTCTCTGTAAAGCATTTGACTCTCTTCTAAAGCTTTACTTTTGGTTACAACTTGATCTTCAAGAGCCTTTCTAAGGTCATTCAATTCTCCCTCAGATTTCTTCCTTTCAGTAATATCGGTCATTAAGGCCATTGCATAGGTCTCTCCTTCAAAGGCAAAATGATTCAGGCTTATCTCAACTGGAATAAGGGTACCAGACTTCTTCTTCCCTTGTAAATCACGCCCTGCACCCATCATTCTCTTGGATGGCTTTGTGAAATAAGCATTTGTATATTCAGAATGTTTTGAACCCATATGATCTGGCAATAAGCTTGATAAGGGTTTTTGTCTGAGTTCACCTTCGGCATAACCAAACATTTCTTCAGCTCTAGGATTATTTAAGACAATGTCTCCTTCACGGTTGACTATGATTAATCCCTCTGCCGCATTGTCAAACAATAGTTTGAATATGTTATCACCAAATAACTGATCCACCAATTAAATTATAATGTTTTTGGACAACCGCGCGAGATCTGCTTTTAGTTTACTAATAACCTCATTTTCTTCCTTAGAAAATGGAGGAAAAGCATCAGCAATAAGAACAGCCGTATTTAAAAACAAATCCTTAATCTTTTCTGTCATATGATGACTTCCTAGGTCAATGTTATTAATCCCGTGGTCATACAATTCTTCGACACTTCTATGCTCATCTTTTAAAATATCAAAGATAATCTCGGAAATAGAAATGTTCGAAAATTCATCTTTCAAATGTTCAACTACTATATCATGTAGTTTTTGTTCTTCCTCCCTTTGAATTTTACCATCAGCCATTGCAATAGCATGAGCGACATGCCCAAATCCGTAGTATAAATGTTCTTCAGCTGTCATTATTTTCTATTTATTGAATACCAAAATTGGAATATTTAAGTTGTTCACCAATGTTTCCGTCAAATTTGTATTGAAAAACCTATTAATACCAGTTTTCCCATGTGTAGAGATTGATAGCATATCTATCTTCCACTTATCCACAAACTGAAACACCCCTTCAGCCGGACTAAAATCATTATATATGTGTGTTCTAAATTTGACTTGATCAAAGCGGCTTGTGACGTTCTCCAGCCTTTGTTCTATGGTTGCTGTCGTTTCAAAACTTGTAGGCGTATTTACAAAGAGCAAATGGTTTTCACAATTGAATGGTTCCCCAAAATGAATATGCTTTTCTATGTTTAGGTTTAGATCCTGATCAACAAAATCTGAGGTATAAACCACTCTATTTATTTGCGTTTTGATGTTGGGTTTGGTTATAACAACAGGAAGCTTTGTTCTCCTCACCACTTTTTGAGCATTTGAACCCATGAATACCTGTTCAAATTCATTCACTGTCCCGGAAGTTCCCATTATTATAAATGAAAACAATCCCTCTAGACTCCGCTTTAAAATATGTTCGTAAGGTGGCGTGAATAAACCCTTAACTTCTAGATTGTATTCTGCCTTAATCTTGTGTTTATCAAATCTCTTTGTCAAATCTTTCAACTTGCTTTGGGCCTTCGTCTGGAGATTGTCTATCATTTTGCTCAAATCATGACCACTTGAAAGCGCTGTGTTAGCAAAAACTTGAGATTCTATTACATGAAAAATCTCAACCTCAGTATTGTGTTTACGGGCAATTTCCAATGCCATTTCAACAGAGCTATCTGTACAATCTGAAAAATCGACAGGCAAGAGGATTTTCTTCATTTGCTAGTTTTAAATCAAAGAAACCGAACAATTTATAGTGATGCCATGCTAAACAGCATGATTCTGTATGATTTAAGTCATTTTTAAGATAGATGCCTGATCTTATGATACTTTTTTCAAAAGACCCTTGGAATAGTGTATACGATCAGAACTTGTATACCTAATTCCCTATGTTTATTGAATATTTGAAAATAAAAAAAAGCTTGCAGATAAATCTACAAGCCTTATTTTTAGCTCCCCCTCCTGGGCTCGAACCAGGGACCCTCTGATTAACAGTCAGATGCTCTAACCAACTGAGCTAAGGAGGAATCTTAGGAATGCAAAAATACTACTTCCTTAGAAATTTGCAATGGTTTGGCGGAATTTATTTGAGTTGATATTATCGAATAACAAACTTTTTACTCAAAACAGGTCCTCCTCCGGCATATATTGTGTAGAGGTAGCCTCCAGAAGCAAATTGTGAAACATCTATTGAAAGTTCATCTTGATTGCGCCAAAGTGCCTGCTTGGAAACCAACTCTCCTTGCCCATCATAAATAACAAAGTACGCATCGTCAACACTAGAGATTGCATATTCAATATTGAGTCTCGCATTCGTTGGATTTGGACTTAAGGTTAAATAATCCGACAGATCCATAATTTGAGATCTACCTACTACTACGGATGAGTCAACCACGTAGATGGTATCAACTCTTCTTTCACAAGCTGGTGAAGCAAAGTCGATCCCCAAATCATATACTTTACGGCATTCGGCTCTTAAACCATTTCCACCAATGATTGACAAGCTATTTCTAAAATAAATCTTCTTAATACCAATAAAACTATTTTGTAAAAACGTATAGTGATTGTTCCAATCCCCAACATCATAGTTTGTGCTTGATGTATCGTCTCTGAACACCACTTGTCCCAGTTCATTTCTAACCTCAAAAGACTTGTTCACGATACTATCATAAAAATTGAAGAGAAACCCATTTGTTATGACGGTGTCATATTCTAAAACAATAAAATAGTATAGACTGTCATTTCCATTATAGACGACAGAAAAAGGAACAATCTTGTGATTATTCAGCGTAGAGGATGGTGTAATCGATCTAACAAAGTTTAGTCCTTCATCGTAAATTGAAATAGAATCATCAGATACGCTCACCATATCATAGCAGTTCTCTGTTTTCACACTTTGAAAAGTAAAATCACAGCCAGAATTCAAAGGTTGTTGAGCAAAACATAAGTTTACAATAATGGTAAACACAAAAGGCAGAAGTATTTTTTTCATGAATTAGGTTTTTGCAAAACTAACGTTATTTGTAAATAATTCCTCGTTCAATCAAAATACCAATTCGTTTTTCATTGTATCTACATCTGTTGAAAACCCTATATTTGCAAAAAAATCAATCATGAGTCTTTTAGTAGT
>JALEGO010000225.1 GCA_022763165.1 Flavobacteriales bacterium | reverse complement strand
TCTTTCGACAGACTCTAGCTGATACAGCTCATCCTTCAATTTATTTAATCCCTCTTCAGTATAATAAGTAACTTGCGACATAATTCAAAAAATGATAAAAAAATAAGAACCCCTAGAAGGGGCTCTTGAATATTGAACTATTTGTTAGTTCTACAAATATAATATTTTTTTTAGATATTGATTCTTAGACCAATGCTATGCGTGCCATCAAAAGATTTAGTGGCTCTATAAGAATAATCAAGTCCAATTCTCGGACCATCTTTTACAAATGGCATAGAAAGACTTAAACCTGCAGTTGGACCTGAAAACGCATTTGTCAAGTCCTGAGCATTAGAACTGGCAACACCATCCTCATAAAGATATCCAGCTCTAACAAATACCATTTTTTTGAAACCATACTCCGCTCCAATTGCAATTTGATCCTTACCAAACGAATTTGAAGTAAATGATCCTGCCGCAGTGATGATTTGTGTTGGTTCAGCAGCTCCTTCCTCACCTGCCATACCAAGGTGAAAATCGTAAGAGGCTCCAATAGCAAGAACAGCTGGCAACTCAAAAGCTTGAGATCTCGTTTCCAAGGTAAACTCCTCATCTTCTATATTCGCCTTTATAGAGAATCCATCACCTGCGTACTCCATTTTCGGTCCAACATTTCTAAGTGCAATGCCAAACTTAACTCTATCTAAAGGACCTGTTACATATCGAATACCAGCATCCAATGAGGTACCCCTTGCATTTGCGTTTGCAATTTGCTCAGAAATCATTCTAACTGTTATTCCAGCAGAGATGTTGTCACTAAAGTTCCTTGCATAGGATACTCCAAGGTTTAGATATTGTGGAGAAAACGTACCCAACTTACCACCTTCTGGTAGATTCACTGTTGTAACGGGTATGTCTCCGAACGACATTGACATAATTCCTATCCCCAATGCCCCTGATTCTCCTAACTTCTGCGCTAGTCCAAAAGCATTGATATTGATATCTGAACCTCTCAACCAGTCTGTTCTGGAAAATAGAAGTTCCGTTTTATTAATTTTAGTAAGACCTGCAACGTTTAAGTTCATCGCTTCCAATCCATTAGTTGATGCCAAACCAGCACTTGCCATGCCACTGCTCTGAGCCCATGGATTAATTAATAGTTCGGAAGCTCCAGCTTGCCCTACTCTATCTCTGTTACCAGCCCATGCAATAGTGCAGACTAGAGATAATAAGAATGTATATTTAAGGTTCTTCATGTTCTTTGTCTTCTTTTTCAATTAGAAATTGTCTAAATCCAATGGTCTCATCATTCCATACCACTTCAATACTCTTTCTCCGACATCCGGCACTTTCACGTGTATTAGATATAGTCCACTTGCAATAGAAATATTTGCAGTGTTTTTCAGATCCCAATCCACAGATGTTATTGTTGGATCATCTTTAGTGATCGTTCTAATCAAAACACCTGCAGTCGTATAAATATTAATCTCCGCTTGTTTTGGAAGATTAATGATCTTAATCCGATTATCCAATTTACTCTCTTCATATTGAGAATATGCATAATAAGGATTAGGAACTACTCCAATCAGATCAAGAGCGTCAACAGCCGTATTAGCATCATTCTTGATAGTAGAGATGTCATGCGTGTTGAAGAAATACGTTGGTCTTCCACCATTTATGGTTAGCTCTACGTTATCTTCATCATCAATAATTTTATCATCATTGCCAGAAGCATCACTGAAAGTACCAACTTCAGGAGTCCAGAAGTATTCACCTCTTTGATACACATGATTTCCATATTGGATCGGTCCTTTATCTACATAGTACCATTTCTCAGATTGTAAAGATTCACCTACGCTTGAGAATGGACCAGCTCCATAACCCCTGTAGGGCGTTGAAACTCTCAAACCAACTTTTGCCTCATTCGGGATAATTCCCTCAGCAACAGTATTTAGAGTAAAGCCTTCAGCCAACAATGGAAGTGTCACCCATGTAGCAGCTCTATAAACATCGGACATAGGTCCTTGCCATTCCCTTACTCTATTTGTAACAGTTAGTGGATCGTTATCTATATCGATTTTTGGGCTTTGCAGTTTTTCAAAGGCAAAAGCTCCGTTGTCATACATAGGCATTCTTCTGAAGGCACTTGACACATGCGTTCCTTGTTGCGCCAATTCTGTTGGACCCAACGGCTCGAATTCAGAATCATTCGTGTTAGGAAAATCCTCAACATTATTATTTCTAAATATGAAGATGTAATGCTTACCTCCAAGTCTCGTATTATTGAATGGTCCTTCAACGATTTGATCTGTTGGATTCCAAATCATATCTCTACCATTTTGACCCTGCATCCAAGAATCTTCTCCGAATGCCATATTCAACCTTTCACCTGTTTCCACATCAATGGCATATCCAGGGAACCAACCCATACCGTAGCCACCAATATAGTTTGCAGCATTTGGATCAGTACTAGAAGGAATGAGGTGTAAAGAATCTTTAGAAATCCCAAGACCAGTAGTATCAAAAGGAATTCCTTCTTTATCCACTGATGGAGAGAATCTCAATGCACCTTTTTGTACATTACCTTCAGCCAATCTAAAATCCGCTTGCATCTCAACAACAGGACATCTTGTCCATTTTGATTTATCGGATGTGAAAACAACGTCAACATTGTTTAGGTATCTCAATGAGTTTGACTCTTGCATAGAAGTGTAATTGAGAACAGTCACATCACCGCCAGCACCGACTCTAACACCTCCAGGAACAGGACCATGAATACCAGCCGAACCAAGTCTGAAAGGAGCCCAAGTACCGCCTAAAACTGACTCATAAATTCCTTCGGGATCAATAAACCTGTCCACCGTATTATTTCCATCAAAACAATCAATTAACATATCATTGACTTCAGGATTATTAGGATCTGTGGTAGTTCCAGCACGAATCCAGTTTCTAGAACTCGCTCCTTCTTCATCTACAACTCCAGTAAGCCATGGTTGATTTTGATCTTCAAAATCAATCCAAGCATCTAAGAAATCATTAACATACAATGGATCCTCATCAGTACAACTATTACCAGTGGTAGAACCATTGTATCCCATGAAAGATCTTGTCTCATCAATTTGCTTAATTGTGATTGATAAGCCAACGTCTAACAACAATTGTTCATTTTCAACATTAATGCTTCTCGCAGATGTGAATTCTCTCGTGTTTGTATCTCCGTAGAAATATAGTTTCCAAGTTGCATCATCATACTCAACATTTTTTGTTGAATCCAATTCTTGCAAATGGAATTCAAAAAATCCAGCTGGAATATTA
>JALEGO010000224.1 GCA_022763165.1 Flavobacteriales bacterium | reverse complement strand
TTATTTGTAAGACAAATGCTTATAAGAATTGTATACATATGATATACAGCAAATCTAACAGGACTTGCTTCGTAATTCATAGATTAGCTTGAAACGAAAGCTATGCGATATTTAGTAATCATAGTGACGGTGTTGTGTTTGTCTTGTCAATCACCATTGTCGGAAAGTCATTTCTCAGATCCTAAGTCTGTTAAATTGGATGTGCTCTTTTTAGATTACAAAGGTGACAGATCGATCTTTGTCACTTTAAAAGACTTAGGCGGCCAATCTGTACGCTTGAAAAATGGTTCAGTTCAAGTCAATGAGACTTCTGCAGTTTTTGAAAAAAGATTTCTGAACAAAGGATACACAATAGAGGATTGGGATTATGATAAAAACTATACAGTTGAAATTATCATGAATGATGGAAGTACAATTAAGCATTTTTTACATAGCCCAATAAAACAGGATTATTATGCGATTAGCGATGATTGTTTGATTGTTCAGGACGTAGATCAAAAAGTACTTTTGGAAGTTTATCAAGAGGGGCAGGTTTTAAAGCTATTATGTGATAGCTCAAAGAAAGAAGTCATCATTCCACTGAATGAGAATGGACCTTGTACTATCACTCAACAAGCGATGACAAGTGAAGTGTTTTCGACCTCATTTAGAAAAGGAAGGGTTAGGTATAAGATTATTACAGAGCAAACAATGGCAAAAGTGAATTAAACAAATCTTGATTAAAATGAATTGGCACAATGGATTGTTAGTGCTGCCTTTTACTTTTTGGATATTTGGAGGGTTCTACATGAAGAAAGTCAAGAAAATAGGTTTTTTCTACACCAGTCTATTTTTGAGTATTTTGGTATTGGCCTTGTTGTTCTTTGGTATAGGTTCGTTTGTGGAATCGAATTATTCAGACGGAAAACCTTATGACTTTATACAAGTGAACTTTACAATATTCATGAGTTTATATGTATTTTGGACTCTTTGGGGTCTGTTACAAATGTTAATACCAATGTTAATTTATTTCAAACGAAAATGAAGTTAAAACTGATTATATGTGTTGTTGGCCTTGCTTTAATTCAAACATTAAGTGCGCAGGAAAGCGCGGATACTTTATATTCTGTAGAGGGTATTCTTAAAAATGGTTCTAATACCGCTCCATTGATGAAAACCTTTAACCCACAGAAGGTCGCTGTTGGAGACAAAGGTGAATTGTCTAAGTTTTTTGAAACAAAGATTTTTGGAGCTACAGCTACAGGCTGGCTTCAGATCGCAGAAATTGAGGTGACTCGAATTGAAGGTAATCTTATTTATACCAAAGTTTTAGAGGAACAATCTGAGATCACAGTAAATGGTGAGAAAAAAGATCATTTTGTCGAAGGAAAGGTTGTAAAATTTACCGCCCATAAAAAGTAACATTTAATAAAGTAAAAAGGCTTGCAAAACTGCAAGCCTCTTTTTTTAATTTATTACAACCTTTAGTTGCTAAGCAATACAATCTCACGCTCAATTGAAGGATCGAAAAGTGCTCCTACTTCCTTTACATCTACGTCTACAACTAGCTTCAACTTTACTTTTGATTGCGATTTATTCTGATATAATTTTTGCAGCATCTCGCTTTTATCATCATCCATAAAAATTGAACCAGCATATTCCCAATCATTTGAGGGGTCCACAATTCCTGGAAAAGGGTTTTGACTTTCTATCCAATACTCACCATCATCATCATCACTAGCAATATCCAAAACTCTTTCTTCCCCTTCCTCATTGATGTATTCAATTTGAAGTGTGCTTGTTACGGATGTAATAGTGCATTTTTGCTCACCTGACACCTTAATATTGTATTTTACTCCTGTGTCGGTGATTGGTATTTCATCCTCTACTCTCTCAAATTCGATTTTTGGAGCATTTGCACCTACGAAGGTCTTTAACTTGCTAAATAATCCCATAGTATTTGATTATAGATTAACAATTGTGGTTTTAAAGAGCACCTTTTGCAGAAGAGTACATTTTTTTGACATCATCCAAGGAAAACTCAGCCATCATATTTAGACCAGCCTCAAACTCAATCGCTCGGTTATTTTTTATCTTCAAATAGTAGAAATTATAATCTGGGTCTCCATCAATACTGTACTTGTAGATAAAACCATTTGATTCTTTACTGACCAATTCGAATCCGTCTTCATCATCAGCTATATCCATTGCATCGTTCATATAACCCTCTGCATCTTGCCACATATCTTCATCTGACATAGACACATCAAGAATGAATTGTCCCTTTTTTACTTCGTAGTTGTAGGTTTTAACACCATCAAATTCTCCATTCAACATTCCTTTGGAAATCGTGGCTCCAGCTGGAGCATCTACTTTGACAGGAATACCATTTGAGCTTAAGTCGACCTGTGCATTGGCAGAATTAAACCATAGTGAATGTGAAATAGTAATGACTAGTGTTGCGATAAGTGAAATTCTTTTTTTCATTTTATTAATAATTGTTGTTCATAATAATTTGACACAAGAATAGCAGCTTATGCTTAGAGCAAAAGAATTTTTGTGATGAACTATAAAGAATTTGTGATGAACAAGGTTTTCCCTGTTCGATAGGCGTGTTTATTTGATATTTAGCTTGTTGAGAAGCTCTTTTTTATAGGTGGTGCCAATTGGGATTTGAATATCTCCTGTTTGAATAAATGCTCCACTAAGACTGTCAATGGCATGCAGATTCACCGCATAGGACTTATGAACTCTTATTAGATCTGTATTATAGGCGCTCAGAAACTTGTCTAATGTAGATCTGACCAATACCCTTTCTCCTAAATAATAGAGTTCTAAATAATTACCATCTGCTTTGATTCGGCTTATTTTGTTGACATCTACTTTTTTAAGAACATCCTTATTCTTGATGAAGATAATGTTTTCATCAGTGGAGTTTTTCGGGTTTTGAGTCTGTTGTTTTAAGGGGACTATCTCTATTGCAGCATAGAGATCCTTCACATTATATGGTTTGAGGACATATCCTGCAGGTTCAAGTTCTCTTGCATCTTCCAGCGTATTTTGATCAGAGTAAGAAGTCAAAAATATGAATGGAGCATTTCTTTTTTGTTTTATCAATCGAGCAACGTCAAAACCATTTTTTGCTCCGCCTAACATAATATCGACCAGTGCTATGTCAAAACCAATGTCTTTTTCCAAAAAAGCCACTACCTCTTTGTAGTTAATGGCAACACAGACAACTTCATAGTTCATCTCTTCCAAGTTGCTTCTTAAGTCTTCAGCAATGATGATTTCATCTTCTATGACCAGTATTCTTCTCATCTTTTAAGCAGCTAATTTCATGGATTTCGATTCAAACTTAATTGATATTGACCAGGGTTCGTCAATTTTAGTTACCGATGCATCAAGTTGTCTTGATAACATAAGTATTAGTTTAATGCCTAAGGAATTTCGTTTTGCCTCCAATTGACCTGGTATCCCAGGGCCGCTATCTGAGTATTTGAGAACATGAAATCCGTTCTTATCTGTCAAAAATGAGATGGTTATTCTCGGTTCTTTATTATGCTTGAAAGCGTGTTTTTGACTATTGGTGATGAGCTCATTTAAAATAAGCCCTAATGGAATGGCGGTGTCCATGTCAACAAAAGTATTATTCGGAATTTGAAGATCTACAACGGGCATTTTTTCGTTAGAAAGATGGACCAAATGATCGATCAAATTCTCGGAATACTCCTTGAAGTCAATGGCTGATAAGTCTTTATTCTTGTAAAGCTTTTCGTGTATTAGGGCTACAGATTTCACTCTGTTTTTACCCTCATTCAATGCATTCAATACGCTGGGATTTGACTCCTTATTTGATTGAAGGTTAAGCAAGCTTGAAATCATCTGAAGGTTGTTTTTGACTCTGTGGTGCGTTTCTTTTAATAGCAGGTCATTTTGATGTAATGCAAGTTCAAGTTCTTTGGCCCTTGCATCAAGGGATTTTGCGAGTTTTCTAATGCGCGTATATAACAAAGAAATACTTAACAAGAGTATGCCAAGAATAAAGATGATGATGTACATGTTCCTTTCTTTAATGGCTTTATTTTGAAGCTCTAAGTCAGCGGTTATTTTTTGTTCGTTCAAAAGGGCTATTTCTGCGTCTTTCTTTTCGGACTGATACTTTTTTTCAAGGCCAATGACTTTGTCATTGCTCGCCATTTTTAAAAGGCTGTCGGCTATCACATAGAAACGCTCATGTTGCTCTAGGGCAGCATAAGAATTATTCTGTCTCTTATAATTTCGATATAAGGCATAATGGACCTCCCTTTTGAAGTTTAGAATATCCCTTCCATCTTTTTCGGCAATTCTGTCCAATATCTCCTTGAGAATTAGTTCACCCTCTTTAAGACGATTGGTCTCTAAATATGCGTTTGCAAGACCATACATAGAGGTGAAATATGAAGTCATGTTATTGATCTTTAAGCACATCGCGCTAGCCTCTTTAAGATATTGGATGGATTTTTGGGGCTCTCCAAGTTCGACCCAAATGATACCTAAATTGCCTAGGATATCAGCAAGGGTCAAAATGTTATTTGAGTTTCGTGCTTTGATTTCTGCTTCTTCATATATGTTCTTACATTCTTGTAATCTTCCTAAAACCATATAGCAACTTCCTGTATTGGTGTAAACTTGAAGCTCGTTGGGGTAGTGTTCAAGGTAGGCCTTACTTTTCAAGTTATATTCTAGCGCTTTTTCCCATTTATCAATATGCATAAATGTTACGGCAATGTCTGATAGTGCCTTGCCTGTTTGAAAAGAATCATTTTGTGATTGATAATAATCAACTGCTTTAAAACCGAATTCCAGCGCTTCTTCCGTTTTACCTTCAATAACTAGGCATCTTGAAAGTTTCCTTTGGGCAAGCATAATAAACTTCATATTTCCTTGCTCTTCAAAAACGATCAAACTCTTTTCAATTAAGCGCTTTGCAGAATCTATGTTGTGATTGATGACAAAAATTTTGTGTGCGAGATAAAGGTCAGATTTAGCAAGTCCGAGCGTGTCATCTTCCACCTGAAATATTTGGCGTGCTTTTGCAATAAAATGAGCACTTGAATCGGGCAAATAATTGACTGCTAATCTACCGGCTTCCAAATATAGATCGGCTTTCTTTAGTTTATCCGTTATCCCTGGCAACTCTTTTATGATGCTATCGAAGGTGTTCCTGGAACCCGATGCGCTTATAGCTAGGAGCAGAGCAAAAACGAGAATGTATGATTTCATTTTCATGGAGTGATTTGAGTAGGTTCAAAATTAATGCTTATTGACCAGGGATTATCTTGCTTGTTAATTTGAGCTTTGAGTTGTCGTACAAGCATAAGAATTAACTTAATCCCAAGGGATTGGTCCTTGTTGTTTTCTAATGTCCCCTGAATTCCAACACCATTGTCTCTGTAGTTTAAAACAAATTGACCTGCCTCGACTTTCATTTTAATATAAATTTTTGGGGAAGAAATATCGGTAAATGCATGCTTGAGGCTATTCGTTATAAGTTCATTCAAAATTAGGCCTAAGGGAATTGCATTATCCATATTCACCTCAATTTCTTCTTCAAAGTCGAGATAAACCTCAGGCTTTACTCTGCTGACAGACAGTCTTATGAGGTGAGAGGTGAGGTTCTGAATATACTCTTTAAAATCGATTTTAGCCAAGCTTTTGTTTTTATAAAGCTTTTCATGAATGAGAGCGACAGATTGAATTCTGTTTTTGCCTTCAGCTAAAGCTTTCAGAACTTTCGTATCAGATTCTTGGTTGGATTGTAGGTTCAAGAGGCTGGAAATCATTTGAAGATTGTTCTTTACTCTATGATGGGTCTCTTTTAGTAGAATATTATTGTTTTCCAGAGCAGTTCCGAGTTGTTCTTTTTGCAATTCTAAAAGCCTATTCAAGCGTTTGTTCTTTAAGAAAAAGTAACTG
>JALEGO010000223.1 GCA_022763165.1 Flavobacteriales bacterium | reverse complement strand
TTAGACTATCAATTTGCTCATTCAATCGAATATCTAGTTCCGTGTTGGTACGATAAATCAGGTTGTCCCAGGCCCTCCACAAATTTATTGTCGTTGTGTCATTTTGATTGTGTGCCAAAAGCTGTCTTATCGAGTCTACTTTTTGTATCTGCACAGAAGAAAGGTTCGTAAAACCAATCAAAGGAGATAAGATTAGAATGACAATAATGTATTTCATTGTTGTTGTGTGCTAGAATTCTCGTTACAAAACGAGAAGTCAAGTAGTTCGGCATCACAAAATTACGGATTTGTCGGAAACGATAAAAATGAAAAATTCACAGAACTGCGAACGAAGGATAAGAAAATGGCTTAGTTGTTTAAAGCTTCCGCCCCACCAACAATCTCTAGAATTTCACCAGTAATCGCAGCTTGACGGGCTTTGTTGTAGCTCAACTTAAGTTCCTTAATCATGTCTGTCGCATTATCCGTTGCTTTGTGCATTGCGGTCATACGAGCGCCATGCTCGGCTGCATGAGAATCCAAGAGGACCTTATAGAACTGAGTTTTCAAAGATTTTGGAATAAGATCTTCAACAATTTCAGCTTTATTAGGCTCAAAAATATAATCCCCTTGAGCACTTTCAGATGATTGATCTTGGTTAGGAAGAATTGGAAGAAATTGCTCTGAAGTCAAAATTTGAACTCCAGCATTCTTGAATCTGTTATAAACAAAATGAACTACATCAAAATCTTTGTGTTCAAACGCTTTCATTATTTTTTCTGCTGGATCAACTATTTTATCATAGTTTAATCCATCAAAAAGCTCATTGGTATTTCTTGGTAAGAAGGTTCCCTTAATATTATATTCAGTCTTCTTGAAATGATCATCAGCCTTTTTGCCGATGGCAAGAACGGTAATGTTTTTCCCTTTGTACTTTTCAATTAGTTTTCCGGTCTCCTTAATAACATTTGCATTGAAAGCACCACAAAGGCCTCTGTTCGAAGTTACAGGTAGAATAAGTACATTTTGTACATCACGTTCCTGGAAATAAGGACTCTCGGAAGTATCAATTGAGGCGCTTAAATTACCGAGTATATCGTTAAGCTTTTCGGAGTAAGGTCGCATTCTAACAATAGCATCTTGCGCTCGTTTTAGCTTTGCCGCAGACACCATTTTCATTGCAGATGTGATCTGCTTTGTTGATGATACGGAACTTATTCTATCTCTTACGTCCTTTAAGCTTGGCATGTCAAACTAGACTTTCTGTTATTTGTACTTTGCTGAAAGCTCTTTACAAACTTTCTCTAGGGTTCCTGTAATCTCATCTGTTAATTTTCCAGATGCTAAGCCATCTAAAGTGGCTCTATGTTGTGTTTCTAGAAGGTTGATATATTCTTCCTCAAATTCTTTAACCTTTTTCACTGGAACATCTCTCAATAGACCTTTAGTTCCACAGTAAATTATCGCGATTTGATGTTCCACTGACATAGGAGAGTTTTGATTTTGTTTCAAAATCTCAACGTTTCTAGCTCCTTTATCCAGTACAGCCTTTGTGGCTGCATCTAAATCTGAACCGAATTTAGCAAATGCTTCAAGTTCTCTATATTGTGCTTGATCCAGTTTCAATGTACCAGCAACTTTTTTCATGGACTTGATCTGAGCACTACCCCCAACCCTTGACACAGAAATACCAACGTTAATCGCTGGTCGAACACCTGAAAGGAACAAGTTAGACTCAAGGAATATCTGACCATCCGTAATCGAAATCACGTTTGTTGGAATGTAAGCTGAAACGTCTCCTGCTTGTGTTTCGATGATTGGAAGCGCAGTTAAAGAACCGCCACCTTTCACTTTGCCTTTCAAGGATTCTGGCAAATCGTTCATTTGTGCAGCAATGTCATCAGAAGCGTTCACTTTTGCTGCTCGCTCTAATAATCTTGAGTGAAGGTAGAAAACATCACCAGGGTAAGCTTCACGGCCTGGAGGTCTTCTCAGAAGAAGTGATACTTCACGATAAGCAACTGCTTGCTTAGATAAATCGTCATAAATGATTAAGGCTGGTCTACCAGTATCTCTAAAATATTCTCCAACCGCTGCACCTGTAAAAGGAGCGTAAAATTGCATTGGAGCCGGATCTGAAGCGTTTGCTGCAACAACAACAGTATAATCCATTGCGCCAGCATCTTCAAGTGTTTTTACGATCCCTGCAACCGTTGAACCTTTTTGTCCACATGCAACATAGATGCAGAATACAGGCTCTCCCTTGTCATAAAATTCTTTTTGATTGATGATTGTGTCAATGGCAACTGTAGTCTTACCTGTTTGACGATCACCAATAATTAACTCTCTTTGTCCTCTTCCAATCGGAATCATGGAATCAATTGCCTTAATTCCTGTTTGAAGTGGCTCATTTACTGGTTGTCTGTAAATAACTCCTGGAGCTTTTCTTTCAATTGGCATTTCGTAAAGCTCACCTTCGATAGGACCTTTACCGTCAATAGGATTTCCCAACGTGTCAATAACACGCCCACACATTCCGTCTCCAATTTTTACTGATGCGATAAGTCCAGTTCTTTTTACGGTATCACCTTCCTTAATATCAGTTGAGGTTCCTAAAAGAACTGCGCCCACATTATCTTCTTCCAAGTTAAGTGCAATAGCTCTTAGTCCGTTATCAAACTCTATCAACTCACCATATTGAACTGCAGACAGTCCATAGATTCTAGCAATACCATCTCCTACTTGAAGAACAGTGCCTACTTCTTCGAGTTCAGCTTCTGATTTGAAGCCAGCTAGCTGTTCTCTCAATATTGCAGATACTTCTGCTGGTTTTACTTCTGCCATATCTGTTTTTTTAAAAGTCTTTGATATATGGGTTATTGTTGAAACCTTGTTTCAACTCATTCAATTTTTTTCGGACACTTGCGTCCACTTGTCTATCACCAATTCTGATGATGTAACCTCCAAGAATATCCGAATCAATTTTTTCTGCAATCTCCACAGTTTTATCGGATTTTATTTTAGAAACTATTTCTTTTTTAAGCTTTTCATCAATCTTGATGGCTGTGGTGACCTCTGCAGTGACAATGTTGTTATGCTGCTTATATGCTTTTTGATAGCCATTAGCGATTTGATGAAGTAAGGCCTCTCTGCCTTTTCGAACAATGATCTCTATAAAAGCAGTAGTAAGCTCACTAAAGGCACCTTTAAAAATGATATTCAGGATATCCTGTTTCTTATCACCCCTAATAATTGGACTTTTCAAAAGCATAGAAAGATCTTTATTACTTTCTATAACATCTTCCAAGTGCTGCATATCGCCAAATACGGCATCAGCCGAATTCTTTTCGATAGCGAGTCCTAAAAGGGCTTTTGAATATCTTATGGATGCTCTGCCTAGAATCATTAATTCAAATTAACGTCTTCCAAAAGGTTGTTTACTAAAGCTTTTTGTTTGTCGTCAGAAGATAATTCTTCGGTAAGAATTTTTTCTGCAATTTCAATAGAAAGACCTGCAACCTGATTTTTGAGTTCAGTTAATGCTGCCATTTTTTCGTTGTTAATGGTTGCTCTTGCATCAGCTAAAATTTTATCAGCTTCTTCCTTGGCTTTAGTCTTGGATTCTGAAATCACCTTCTCTTTGGCTTCTCTAGCCTCTTTCAAAATAAGATCTCTTTCAGCTCTGGCTTCTTGCAACAGTGCTTCATTGCCAGCTTGAAGTTTTTCCATTTCTTTCTTGGCTTTTTCGGCAGACTTCAATGCATCATCAATCGATTTTTCGCGATCGTTTACAGCATTCAATATGGGTTTCCATGCATATTTTCTCAATAAGAAAAGAAGCAATAAAAACAACAATGTTTGCCAGAAGAAGAGGCCTACTGAAAATTCATTGATCAGTTTTTCCATTTGAAAGTGATTTGAATCATAAAATGCTCACCATCGGACTTTGCCAATGGTGAACCGAATATTTTTAAATTAACCTGCGAATAGTGCTGCGAAACCGATTCCCTCGATCAAAGCTGCTGCAATTAACATCGCAGTTTGGATTTTGTTTGTGGCTTCTGGTTGTCTAGCAATGGCTTCCATTGCAGATCCACCAATTCTACCAATTCCGATACCTGCTCCAATTACAATTAAACCTGCTCCAACAATGCTTGGAATTTCCATAATTTACTTGTTTAAGTTACTATTTATAAAAGTTAATTAATGATCATGTGCTTCTTCTACTGCAAACCCAAAATAGAGGGCCGTCAGCATGGTGAAAATATATGCCTGCAAGAAAGCAACTAATAATTCTATTATGGACAGGAACAAAGCCAATCCAAAGAATGCACCTCTCGCAAACCAATTTTCAAATAAAAACAATAAACCAATTAAACTCATTAATACAATGTGCCCTGCAGTCATATTCGCATACAAACGAATCATTAAAGCAAAAGGCTTGATGAAGACACCCAACAATTCAATAGGGGCCAAAATAATTTTCATAGGTACCGGTACTCCAGGCATCCAAAAAATGTGTTTCCAGTAATAGCCTTTAGCTGTGACCTGTGTAATGATAAATGTCAGGATGGCTAATCCAAAAGTTACCGCAATGTTATTAGTAATATTGATGCCAAAAGGCGTCATTCCGAACAGATTAATAATCCAGATAAAAAAGAAAGCCGTCAGCAAATAGCCCATATACTTTCTATAGTGCTTCTCCCCTATATTGGGAATAGCGATTTCATCCCTAACGAAGATGACCAAAGGTTCTAAAAACTTACCTAATTTATTTGGAATTGGACCCTTCGAGTAAGACTTTGCAAAACTTCTGAACATAAAGAATAAAAGTGCGCTGATTACGAAAATGCTAAACACGTTCTTTGTTATAGAGAAATCTAATGGTACTACATTGTTGGGATGCCCCTCTCCATCAAAAGTAAGAGTGCCGTACTCGTCTGTTCTGAAAATCTTGTTATGATGCAATATGTAATATTTGCCATTAGACTCTACGAGATCCTCTCCGTGATGAAATTTCGAGGACATAAAAATATGTAATCCTTCATCCCAAAGAATTACCGGAAGTGGAAAGCTGAAATGCTTACCTGTAGTTTTATCGGAGAATAAATGGAAATCATGAGCGTCTAACAAGTGATGCATTTTCTCCTCAGTGATTTTCTCTTTCTTTTCTTCAGTCGACATGTCTTTCATGCTGTAGATATCTTCAGCAGGTGCCTCATGTCCTGATTCCACAGGAGCTATCTTTGCGTCATGATCATGTCCATCAGGACCATGGCCAAAAACTGATGTTGAGATAAGAAGCGCTAAGGCTAAAATGGACGTCTTGGTATATTCTGTTATTCGCAACAAATAATGTTTTAAAAACGCCGCAAAACTAAGAATTAATATTAAAATAAATAAACATTAATTCAATTATTATTTTGAATTTTAAGAGTCAATAGTTGTCTTTGACTTTATGTCCAACTGATTCAGGTACTTAATAAGCGTACTTACTTCAATAATTAATGCGATTGCGTAGGGAATAAAAAATGCCGCAAATTCTTGTTTATCAACTATGTCGTCTGTTTTGTACGAAGGTTGAAAAAGGATGAAGAACAAAGCAAATTTCAACAAACTTCCTGCCATAAAAATGAAGCCAAGAGCACTTGAGAATTTTTTTCTCAAAAAGACAAGGGCAGCGAACATACCTACAGCTAGAACATAATTGAAAACGTAAGCTTCTACTAAGAGTTTGTCTAAAGGTTCAAGATGTATTTGTTTTAACGCTAAGACCTGTAGAACGAAAGTTACACACATGATCAACGCAAGACTTGCGGCCAATTTGAGAACCAATTTCAAGTTCATTTTTGATCGGATTCCTCGTTGATTTTGTTAACCTGTTTCAATACTCTGTAAAGCGAAATAGCCACAGCAAAAATAGTAAGCCCAATGGTGAACCAATTCTTTTCCATTGGATATTTCTGGTCAAGCATTTTACCGAAATATGAACCCAGGAAAATGGTAACACCCATCTGAGCAGCAATCCCAGTGAGTCTGATGATGTTTTTTCCTAAGTTGGGGTTTTTGCTCATCGAGCAGTTTTAGGACGCTCTAGCTTCTTCTTTGTTGAAGTCTTTTTTTCCGTTCTGAAGCACTTTAATGTTTTCGGTATTACCCATTTCGCAGGTCCCTGTAAATACTGCTCCAGGTTCTATCGAAAGCTTTCCAGTGCTAATTTCACCATTGATCTTGGCTTTTGCAGTGAGTGTCAGTTGCTGAGAAACTTGAATCTTTGCATCAATTGTGCCCGAAACATTGGCATTTTGACATATAAGCTCTCCACTGATTTTACCACTCTCTCCAACAACTACTTTGCCTTGGCAAATTAGATTTCCACTTATTTCTCCATCAACACGAATGTTGCCTTCACAGTTTACATCCCCAGAAATTTTGGTGCCCGCTGCAATTAAATTATGCGCGTTCACCTCTACGTTTGAAGTCTTAGCCATTGGTCCTTGTTTTTTGAACATATTTTTTGAAAGATTCTAGTAAGGTGGATAACAAATATACTGGTTGAATTTGTTCAAGGCAAATCCAATTCGCGTTCAACTAATTAAACGTAGTTTCAATTTAAATATTTTTTGTGAATTATGAAATGGGTTGTTTATGGGTTATTTCAGGTATTTTTCCTTGAAATAATCTAAATAACCTCCGATATCCTTGTTTTTGTAAAACTCAGCAAGATTATCATATGAGATTGCGAAAAACGAATAATTTTTGTCGTTAATATTTTTCAAATGGGTGGTATTTGTTTCAAAAACAGTGTGGTAGTCCATTGCTTTATCCTTTGAATCGAACTTTTTAATGAAAATCATTTGAAGATTGTCATTTAATAAAATCATGTTGACCTTCAAGTTTGTGGACGCATAAAATTGCTTGTTAAAATCAACGATTCGGTTTTTAATGTCTTCCAGATCAGTATTTTCAGTGGGTACTACCAGGATGCAATCATGCTTTGTATTGGGGCTAAATTTGTATTTGACTTTGTTTGTTTTAGGAGGCGTATCTGAAACGCTCTTTGATTTACTCAATTGTTCAATTAAGGTCAAAGCTTCCGCTCCTTCTTCAGTTTTAGGGTATTTCTTAGTTACCTCTTTCAAGGCATTGATAAGAGCGGTTTTGCCATTTAATTTACCTACACATAGTGCACTCAAGAACAAGAATTTTGCTGCATAAGAATTGTCAGGATACAATTTCTCTGATTGTTCACACTGTGTCTTAACATCAGAGTATCTTTTTTGAACGTAAAGATTATAGGCCTCTTTGTAGTAGTTTTCTGCATGTTTTGATTGGCTTAATTTTTCTTTAAAGTACTCTGGGTTGCTCAAGACCTTGGCATATTCTGAATCTGGAAACTCCTTGATTAATCTATTTTTCCAATTATCTGCTTCGGCAGTATTGCCTTCTAAATTATAAACTTTGTAGAGGTGATAGTAAGTAGCTGGGATATGTCTACAGGTGTCGTAAAGACTAATTAACTCTTTGAATGTTTCAATTGCAGAATAGGGCTCTTCGAATTGCTCATAGTATAATATTCCAAGATCAAACATCGCATCTATCTTACGATTATGCGATGCATTGAGGTCCTCTGGACTATCAGGTATTTGATTTAAGTAGAAATCTGGTTTTTTCTTTTCGTCTATTGATGCGGTATCCTCCTCGAGTTTTTCCAAAACCAGATCTTCAGGATTCACAAATTCTGCTAGGGATTTATTCTTTCTTCTCCAGTCATCTTCTAGAACCCTTTCTCCCCATATTTTTTTGAATTCTTGGATGCCGAATGATAGTGTATTGGGATTATTGAAATACCAACCGCCAGTTTGTGTGTTGTTACCAGTTGTGGAGGTTGCAACATTAGCTTTGGCTTTTTCTTTCTCCTCGGCTGCAATGACATCATCTATAATCTTATCTACGAGTTTTTTCTTTTCCTTATTGCTAAGTCCAGCTATGCGTTGAAGGCTATCTTCTTTTTCGATGATTTTAATGTTTCGGACCAGTCTCGTAAGCGAATTCCTTCGGCCGATAACTTTGGTGTATTCTTCATGTTTGGGGCTCATAACGGTAGTGCAGCTGTCGAAGTAAGCTTGTGCATTTCTGTAATCTGATTCTTCATAGTACAAATTAGCTAGCCTCAAGTAGATCCTTGCTTTTTGCGGAGGGTTTTTCGTGCTGACGGCAGCTGCTTTTTTCAAATATCCAATGCCTGAGGCCATCTTTCCTTGGTTCAAATCTAATTCACCAAGAGCATAATAGATTTGATCCTTGAATTCTGCATTTTTTTCATCCTTAAGGAGCTTCATAAGTTGTTCTCTTATTTCTTCACTGTTCCCTGACTTAGAATCGAATGCAATGGCACTATTTACCTTGGCATAGAATTCCATTTCGTAGGCCGGATTCAAGTTCAGTACTTCTTTGTAATATTCAGAAGCCATTCCGAAATTTCCCAGTTCTTGATAAAGTTGTGCTAATATGAAATTATACCTTACTCTTTCTTTTCTTTTTTTGGTATTTTCAATTGCGGTTTTAAGTTCAGAGATGACGAGATTGTAGTTCTTTTGCTTCAAATAGAAATCAGCATAAACTAAGGAATATTCCTTAATGAGTGTTTCAGGAAATTTCTTTTCACCAGAGAGGCGGGTGAGAATTCTATCTGCTTTATCAAATTGCTCCCGCTCGATAAAGGTGCGGACCATCCAAAGCTGAGCCAAGTAACCCATCTCCTGATTTTTATAGGTCTTCATGAGATAATCCATGATTTCCAAACCTAATTCATAGTCTCTTTTTTGAAAGTGGGCCTTTGCCATGAGTAGGTAGCTGTCATCTATCCACTTGTTGTATTCTTTCTTTTTGATGAACATACTATGCCTTTGGATACCCTTTGAACACTTTTCAATAGTTCTGTTCATTTCCGTGAACACTGACTTGGAAGCCTGCTCGTCACCATAGATGAAAATTGGAAGGATTTGAGTATAATCCTCTTGATGGCTTTCTTTTATTTTAGTGCGCCCTTCTTTGTAACTTTCAAGTCCATTAAAATAGATGTTATATCTAGTTGTTACATTGTGGTATGCGCGATTCGGAAATTTGTTGACTTTAGTAGAACAATTTTGAATTAGAACAAGTCCTAAGAACAGACAAATTCTAGCGATATGTTTTATATGTTTTTTAAGGCAGACCAATTAGCTAATTTGATTCTATAACTGCAAGTGTGCAAAATTATTTTATTTTCATCATAATTTTGAAGGAAAAAGTAGAAATCGTTAGTGCAAAATACTAAACAAAAGGACAAGAAAAGAAATTTATTGGATCGTCTTCGAAGAAAGAAGAGGGTTGTGGTTATTAATGAAGAGACCTTGGAAGAACGGTTCTCATTGAATCTGACGGCTTCTCAAATTCTTATTTGGACGTGTTTTTTAGGTTTTTTGTTTTGCGGGCTTATTTTGAGTTTGGTCGCTTTTACACCTTTGAGGGAGTTTATTCCTGGTTATACGGATGTAGAGGTTAAAGAAAAGGCTACTTATGCGGCATTTAAAGTGGACAGCCTGGAAAGAGAATTGGAAATAAGAGCTAAGTATATAGAAAATCTGAACAACATAATTGGAGGAGAGGATTTAGATGAAGCTTATATGCCTGTTGACGATAATGCAATTGTTGAACCTAAACCTAAGCCCAAGATTGAGGTATTATCAAATGGTCAAAAAAACCCTCAAGGTTTGTACAGAAGTTTGTATTTAGCGCCACTTCATGGTTTGGTGTCTTCAGTGTTTGATATTCACAAGGAACACTTTGGGGTTGATATTATTGCTCCCAAAAACGAAGTGATCAAAGCTACATCGGCTGGGACAGTTATTCTGGCTACTTGGACTTTGGAGACAGGTTATGTCATTCAAATTCAACACGACAACGATTTGATTTCGGTTTATAAGCACAATTCTATTTTGTTGAAAGATGTTGGTGAACGGGTTCAGTTGGGAGATGCCATTGCAGTGATTGGAGATTCTGGAGAACTTACATCAGGCCCTCATTTGCATTTTGAGTTGTGGCATAAGGGAAGACCTATTGACCCACAGGACTTAATGGTTTTCTGATGAATGTTTTTATTTATAC
>JALEGO010000222.1 GCA_022763165.1 Flavobacteriales bacterium | reverse complement strand
AGTATTTTAACTGAGAATGGCTATACCAATGTAACCAACTTGAAAGGGGGAATGGGAGCTTGGTTGGAAGCTGATTTTAAAACGATAAAAAGATAATATGTCCAAGTTTAATGAATTGATCAATGGTGATCAGCCGGTTTTGGTTGACTTTTACGCTGAATGGTGCGGCCCATGTAAAACAATGATGCCTGTTTTAGATGAGTTGAAGAATGAAATTGGTGAGCAGGGTAAAATTGTTAAAGTAGATGTTGATAAAAACACCCAAACTGCTCTTAAGTATCAGGTCAGAGGTGTACCTACTTTTGTACTTTTTCATAAAGGCGAAATCAAATGGAGGCAGGCAGGAGTGGTGCCAAAAGAGATCTTGAAAGAACAAATAGCGGCTTGCCAATGAAATATTTCACTCTAGGTTTTATGCTATTAGGTTGGTTTACTTCTTTTTTTGCTCAAGATAAGGTTGAAGGAGCTGCCTATGGAATGATGCTAAAAGGATTGCTTTCCCATTCGGTTAATGAAATTACTGTTCCTGAATTAAGAAAAGAAAAGGAAGTAGTTCTTTTAGATGCCCGAGAATTAAGAGAGTTTGAAGTGAGTCATATCAAAGAAGCATTATTTGTTGGATATGACAACTATGATCTGTCTGTTTTGGATGAGGTGCCCAAAGAAAAAAGAATAGTGGTTTATTGCTCTGTTGGATATAGAAGTGAGAAAATAGCAGAGAAAATCAAGGCGCTAGGTTATCAGGACGTTTCTAATCTGTACGGTGGAATATTTGAATGGAAAAACCAGGACGGGCTGGTAGTCAATGATAGAGGGCATACCGAAGATGTTCATGCCTATGATAAAGTGTGGGGTGTTTGGTTAAAGAAAGGTCGAAAAATCTATAAATAACATGAATGAAATCTGGAGCGTATTTGCAGATTCCTTTTCGGGTTATTGGAACTATTTGCTCACTGAAATCTTAAACCCATCCTGGGAAAACTATTTTTATTATCTCATTGTGATTTCAATTTTGGTTTGGGTTTTGGAACTTATTGTTCCATGGCGGACGAACCAATCAGCCATCCGAAAGGACTTTTGGCAGGACGCCTTCTATATGTTTTTCAATTTCTTCATATTTAACCTCATAATCTATGTTGCACTCTCCAATGTTGCCGAGTTTTTATTCTTAAAGATGGCACAAACCTTTGGAATAAAATCATTGCAAATCTTTGATCTAAGCTCTTTCCCGAAATTTGTACAATTACTCTTTTTTTTTCTGATAAGTGATTTCGTTCAATGGTCGGTCCATCGTGCGCTACATCGTTTTGAGTTTTTGTGGAGATTCCATAAAATTCATCATTCCGTTCAAGAAATGGGTTTTGCAGCACACCTGAGATTTCATTGGGCAGAAACCGTTTTCTATAAATCCGCTTTATATATACCGATAGCAATTATAGGAGGATTTTCCGTGAAGGATGTTTTTATTGTGCACTACACTGCCATTGCTATAGGACACCTCAATCATGCAAATGTTAACATAAATTATGGTCCTCTTAAATACATTTTGAATAACCCTCGAATGCACATCTGGCATCATGTAAAAAGCTTGCCTGAAAAAAGAAGATTTGGGGTCAATTTTGGAATAAGCCTAAGTCTGTGGGACTATTTATTTAAAACGGCATATATACCGCACTCTGGGAGAGATATAGAACTGGGTTTTGATGAAATAGAAGTTTTCCCAGAGTCGTTTTCTGGCCAAATGATACATCCCTTTAGGTCACAAAAGCCATAGATTATCGATTGACGGTTCAGGGTGTTTTTTGTAGTAAATTGCGAAAAAAAATTGCTATGAAGAATACTATTATTATGTCCCTTGGAATCATATTTCTATCGTCTTGTGCCATCGTCAGACCAGGTGAAGTTGGTATTAAAAGAACTTTTGGAAAACTCCATGGTAAAACAAAATCTGAAGGAATTGTATGGATCAACCCATTCGTTACTCAAGTAATCAAGGTAAAGGTCAGCACAGTAAATAAAGAAGTGAAGCTAAACCTTCCGTCCAAAGAAGGTTTGAATGTGAATGCAGAGATTTCAATTCTTTATCACGTTAAACCTAAAGATGTTGTGTCAATTATTAAAGAAGTTGGATTGTCTTATGAGCGTATTTTGATACTCAGTACATTCAGGTCTTCAGCAGCTGATGTTTGCGCACGTTTTTTGGCTAAAGACATGCATTCCGGTAAAAGAGCTCAAATCGAAGAGGAAATCAAAAAGCAAATGACCGAATTGTTGAAAGATAGAGGTGTGGTCATTGAGGCAATACTTTTAAAGAGTATCTCGCTGCCTGCTGGCCTGTATCAGGCAATTGAAGCGAAATTACAAGCCGAGCAGCAAGCTCAACAAATGGAATTCATACTAGATAGAGAAAGGCAAGAAGCTGAAAGAAAGAAAATTGAAGCTGAAGGTATTAAGAATGCGCAACAGATTATAAAAGAAGGTATTACAGAAGAGAACATTGAATGGAAGAGTTTAGAGGTTTTTAGAGAGTTGTCCAGTTCTCCCAATACAAAGATCATTTTTACGGACGGGACAACACCTATGCTAATGGATGGCAATCCATAATTTGATATTGAAATTTGCTTGGAAGGATTATTCGAGAGAATGATCCTTTTTTTATTTTTTAGCCTAATTTCGCGGCATATTTCAATACTAGAGCAATGTATAGAACACATACTTGTGGTGAATTAAGAGCAGCCAACATTGGAGATGAGGTGAAGCTTAGCGGTTGGGTACAGACTTCCAGAGATTTTGGAGGAATGACTTTTATCGATTTAAGAGATCGATATGGCATTACTCAGCTGTTTTTTAATATGGAAACCAATAAGACGCTTTGTGAAAAAGCAAGGACTTTTGGCCGAGAATTCGTGATTCAGGCTTCGGGAACTGTCATTGAAAGAAGTAACAAAAACCCAAACATACCTACCGGAGATGTGGAAATTGAGATTTCTGAAGTTAAAGTGCTAAATGAGTCAAAAACGCCTCCTTTTACCATTGAAGACGAAAGTGATGGAGGTGATGACCTTAGAATGACTTATCGATATCTTGATCTAAGAAGAAATCCTGTGAAAGAGAAAATTCTCCTGCGGCACAAGTTGGGTCTTGAAATTCGGAAATATTTGGCAAATCAAGATTTTGTGGAGATAGAAACACCATTTTTGATTAAGTCGACTCCAGAGGGAGCTCGTGATTTTTTGGTGCCATCCAGAATGAATCAGGGTGAGTTCTATGCTTTACCTCAGTCGCCTCAAACTTTCAAGCAACTCTTAATGGTTTCAGGATATGATAAATATTTTCAAATTGTAAGATGTTTCAGGGATGAAGACCTAAGAGCT
>JALEGO010000221.1 GCA_022763165.1 Flavobacteriales bacterium | reverse complement strand
CTTGAGATAAAAGACAAATCTATGGTCTCTTTGGAAGAGGAATGGTCCTTCACCGAGATGTACATGTTTTTATTGAAAACGAGATTTGAGAATGCCTTGCATTTTGAGGTTAAGAATTTTGACGACCTAAAGAATTGGGGAATCGTACCATTATGTATACAAATGCTGTTTGAGAATGCTATTAAACACAATGTTGTTTCTATTTCAGATCCTTTGATTGTAAATATCGAACTAATGGATGGTTATATCCAGGTGAGCAATGAGATTAAAAAGCGACTTGATGATGCAAAATCCATGGGTACGGGACTTGAAAACATCAGAAATAGATGTAATCTAATACTTGGAAAGCAAATCGAAATTCAGTCAAATGAGAAGGAGTTCGCTGTGAGAATTCCAATAGTGGAAATTGTGGCTCATGAAAGTATTGATCATTGAAGACGAAATGCCAGCTGCCAGAAGGTTGGTAAGAATGCTAGAGTCGATTGACCCTGGTATTGTTATACTAGCGATTCTAGATTCTGTGAAAAGCAGTAAAGAATGGCTTGCTCAAAATCCTTCACCTGAATTAATCTTTTTAGATATTCATTTGGCAGATGGAAGAAGTACAGAGGTATTTGGGGATATCCCAATGCAGGTGCCTGTCATATTCACCACAGCTTATGATAGTTATGCGATTAGGGCTTTTGAATTGAACAGTATTGATTACTTAATGAAGCCAATTGAAGTCGAGGCAATAAAATCTGCAATAAGAAAACTTGAACAATTGAAAACTACAGGGGCTCATATGAAACGTGATCTTGCGGATCGTCTAGATGAACTTTTGAATATGAGTCGTTATAAAGACAGGTTTTTATTGAAAAGTGGCGAAAAGTTTTTCAGCATTAAAGTTGAGGAAATTGCACTTTTCTATTCAGAAGATGGTTACAGCTTCATCCTAAGTGCAAATGGCAAAAAGTTGATTTATGATGCCACTCTTGATAAAATTTATTCAGAACTCAACCCAAAGTACTTTTTTCGAATCAATCGAAAAATTATAGCCAATAAAGAGTTTATTAATGATCTACAGAGCTACGCAAACCACAGGTTAGTATTTGATATTAAAGGGCTTGAGTGTGTCGTGAGCAGGGATAAGGTCAAACCATTCAAAAAGTGGTTAGAACATTCTTAAGGGCTTAATTGCCTCTTAATTCTTTAAGTTTCTTTTTTTCTTCCGCTTCTTTCTGCTTCAATTTATTGATCTCAGCTTCATCTCGTTCAATCACTTCTTTAATCTTTTCGTCTTCTCTGGCCTTAACCTTTTCAATTTCCTCGTTTTCCAATTTCAGTATGCGCTCTTCTTCCTTTTTCTCCTCTTCTTTCAGCTTTCTAATTTTTTCATCAATTTTCTTCTTTTCCTTTTCACTAGCACCTTCTTTAAGTTCCTCCAACTCTAGAATTTGCTCCTCAAAACGCTCTTGCTCAATTTCAAGGAGTTCTTCCTCTTTATTGCGGATGGCTTCAATTTCTGCTTCTTCTCTTTCTAGTATCTCTTCTACATCCTCCGCTTCGCGAATTTTTTTAAGCTGAATTTCTGCTTCTTCTTCCTCAATAGTCTGCTCTAATTTTAGTTCTTCCTTTGATTTGATTCTTTTGGTAGGTTCTTGAGAGAATGCGATGTTGGCCAACGTACAAATAAGCAGGGTGCAAATCAACTTCATAATTAAAGATTTTAATAAAATTACAATTTGATTGGACTGAGTCTACTCTCGTAGCTCCTTCATTTTTAACGTTTTGATGTTGAAAGACTAAGCAGTGGTAGCAGCTTCAGTGTTTGAGTCCTTATTTTTTCGATCCAGAAAAGAACTTAAAATCATAAGTCCAAGTCCTACCATAATGGATACATCGGCAAAATTGAATATACCAGTGCGTAAGCTGCCAATGCCCATATTCATGAAGTCTGTGACTGAACCTGTAATGATCCTGTCGATTATATTTCCAATACCTCCTCCAATCATAAAACTTACCGCAATTGTTGGGAGCATGGTGAGTTTTTTGGTGGTCAAAATAAAATATAGGCCAAAAAGAAGGAATAAACTTGGCAATATGATGAGCACAATTTTATGCGTAGTTTCTGAAAAATTAGAGCCAAGACTTAAAAAAGCCCCAGTGTTTTCCGCTTTAATTAGAACAAAGTAATCTCCTAAAACTTCAATCTCATCATAAGATGATATTCTCTCTCGTGCGATTTCTTTAGAAATCTGGTCACAGCCAACGTTTAGGGCAATAACGCCAAAAATTAATATATACTTTATCAGCTTGTTCGGCATGCTGCAAAATTAATAAAGTACCTTGATTTGTTTAAGTTTTATAAAGATTAATAGTTAAAAAATGTCAATGGAAAATGAATTGATGTGTATTTTTGCGAAAACAATTTGAATGGATATCCTGAAAGCTACAGAACTTCAAAAGTTTAACAATATAGAAAGACAAGGTTTTGACGAGGAACACGATATGTTCAGACAATCCTTAGAGGATTTTGTAAGAAAAGAAGTTATTCCTCATCACGATAAATGGGAAAGGCAGAAAATGGTGGATCGCTCTTTCTGGGAGAAGATGGGGCAAAATGGTTTTTTGGCTCCTCAAATTCCAGAAGCTTACGGTGGTCTAGGTTTAGACGACTATCGATACAATGCAATAATAGCAGAGGTATTGAATCGTTCTGGTTGTTCAGGTCCGGGAATTGGAGTACCAGTTCACAGTGACATAGTTGTGCCTTACCTCATTCACTATGGTCAAGAGGAAGTGAAGAAAAAGTGGTTGCCAAAAATGGCTGATGGAACGGCTATTGGCGCTATTGCCATGTCTGAGCCGGGAGCGGGAAGTGACCTTAAGAATATAAAAACTACTGCCGTTGATATGGGGGATCATTTTTTAGTGAATGGTTCTAAAACCTTCATCACAAATGGTTATCAGTGTGACATAGCAGTGACTGCTGTTAGGACGGATCCCCAAGCGGGTGCTAAAGGTATTAGTCTTCTTGTGATTGAGACTGGTATGGAAGGATATTCAAAGGGAGAACCTTTTGAAAAAATAGGAATGCATGCCCAAGATACTTGTGAGCTTTTCTTTGATAATGTAAAAGTACCGAAGACTCATGTTTTGGGAGATTTGGGGCAGGGTTTTGCATATATGATGACCGAACTTCCTCAAGAAAGAATTATTGTTGGAGCTTGCGGTTTAGCGGCAGCTGAGGGAGCACTTGAGGTTACGATTGGATATCTTAGAGAGCGAGAGGCTTTTGGCAAACCATTATCCCACATGCAAACAATCAGACACAAAATTGCTGAGTTAGCAACAGAAGTACAGATTGGAAGAGTTTTCGTTGATAGGTGCATCGAATTACACACACAAAAGAAACTAACCAATATCAGCGCTTCCATGGTTAAAGCATCAATGACAGATCTTCAATGTAGGGTAATAGATGAATGTGTACAACTTCACGGTGGTTATGGTTACATATGGGAATATAATGTTGCTAGGGCATATGCTGATGCAAGAGCTCAAAAGATATATGCTGGATCAAATGAGATTATGAAAGAATTAATTTCAAGGCCCTTGTGGAGAGGGTAGATTTACCTGACAACATCAGCCTCTTTCATATTTGTTTCAGCTACGAAAGGTGATTTGACTTTCAAAATTTCGTAAACGTTCTCGCGTATAGTGTCTGACATCAAGCCCGTGGGAAGACAGTTTGCTTCTAAGCCAAATGGATCTTCTATTTCCTCAGAAATGATTTCCACACCCATCATGGCAAAACCCATTACCATTACTGCAGGAATTGTTAAGTAATCAAAATCATTTACCAAACCAAAAGGTAAAATTAGAATATAGATAATTACGAATACTTTGATAAAGATACTGTGCGAAAAGGGGATAGGAGTCTTTTTAATACGTTCACAAATACCCAATACATCAATAAAACCTTGCAACAAATATTTCACTTGCTGCTTATCTAGCTGAGATATGTTCTCATGCTCCTCACACATCTTTTCTACTTCATTAAACATATAAGATACAATTCTATTGGGGACATGCTTAGCGCCTTCTAGATCTTCAGTGGTTGCTCTATTTACATATATGAAATCATCTCGATTTACATTGTTGCGTAGATGCCAAGTCAGCGCCAAGCAAAAGTTGGCAATGTTTTTTACAAAAAACTTTCTTCTTCGTTTATTCTCCATAGGAATTAGGCAGTCCAGTTGCAAAGCAAAAGATCTTGAATCGTTGATCAATTTACCCCAGGCTTTTCTACCTTCCCACCATCTATCATAGGCTGAATTGAGTCTAAAGACGAGGAATAGAGATAAAACGATACCGGCAAGAGAAAAGAATAAGGACTCCACATGAAGGGTTCCAACAAAGAACTGTTGCTCCACAACTGTTATGATTGTGGCATAAACCATAATGCAAGCCATAAAAAAGGATAAAGTCTTGATGCTATAACTCTGTCTAAAGACCTTACCTGTGGTATTAAATAAACTACTCCATTTTTTGGAATCGTATATGATCATATAGTCCTACCGCTTTGGTTAAAGACAATTTATACTGGACTATCTTTTTTTTGTTACAATTCATCTCATTTTTAATAAACTGTATCCAAGGATTGAATTTTTATGTGCTCTGGAATAATATCCCGTGCAAATATGTCCGATATGGTTTCTCTTCTTTTAATCAAATAATCTTCTGAGTTCTTAATGAGTATGATAGGCGGTCTTGTCAATGCGTTGAAATTGGATGCTGCGCTTTCCATATATCCTCACGCGTCAAGTATTACAAGAT
>JALEGO010000220.1 GCA_022763165.1 Flavobacteriales bacterium | reverse complement strand
GCCTTTTTTATCAAAAAACTGCTTGTATAGAAGTTTTGGTACAGCATCGATGGTAAATTCCATCTTGGTCTCTTCCAAGTTCTCAAATTTTCCATCTTTCCAATTGGGTGAATCGGCATAAGATTTTGTTAGGTCCTTGGTCGCTTTTCCTCCAAATTGCTTGAACATAATTGTATTTTAAGTTTTATTCTAATTTACAGTATCTCAAAATCTATCGATAACACATTTCTTGTTTTATTGAATACTTATGGAGTTACAGTTACAGCCAAAGGGATGATTTTAAAGAGTCTCATTGGATTGGCTTTTCCTTTTAAGGAAATTTCACCAACGTCATTGATTTGGTAGTGCTCAAAGGTATCATGACTGTTTACAATGTCCTCAGAAGCCAAGAAGGAAGCATCCAGATCGTTGCATTTACCCTGAATCCTTGCTGCAGTGTTCATGGTATCACCATGATAACTGATTTCTCTCTTGATTCTACCCACTTCAGCAACAACAACAGGTCCCAGATGAATGCCAGCTTTAAAGTGAGGCAGAGTTCCATAATTTTCCATGTAATAACTTTCTTTTTTCAAGAGCTCATTTTGAAAAGCAAAAAATGCGTCAAAGCATTGTTTTACCTCAATATTATCATGTGCTTTCCAGGAAATCACTACCTCGTCTCCAACATATTGATAAATCTCGGCCTTATACTTTGAAATCACTGACAAATCGCTAAAACAGTCTTGGATGAGTTTGCTGTATTTAAGATGACCTAGTTTTTCCGCAATGACGGTAGAATCTTTCAGGTCGATAAACATAAAGATTCTATCTTCTTCATGAGGTCTGTAGAATTTACCTGAAATCAATTTCCATATGTTTCCAGGCCCTATCTTTCTGTCAATCTCAATAAAAAACCTAGATAAGACAATGGCGAATATGATAAAAATGATCCAAATGTGAGTCTCATGATCACCGCTGATCTCAACCTTATGACCAATAACGAATTCCAAAGCGCAATCAACGGCTGTGGATACGAATGAATAAATTAAGTTTAGTATTATCGATTGTGTAAAAACGGCAATAAGAATAACAGAAAACAGTGATTTTCTGTACAATACTTTGTTAAGTACAAAGACATCTGACAAACTCAAGGCCGCTGAAAGCAGAGCAGAGGAGATCATGATGATGATTGCTGGAAAAAGTATATTGAGGCCATGAGGCAAAAGCAGGTGTTCATCAACTTGTACATCATGAATCAACAAAACACTGGTTCTTCCAAAAGACCATAGACCTGCTATTAATGCAATTGTAAAGAAGTAAATGCGGAAGTGCCTAAAGAACTCTTTTATCGAGTAGTTCTGAAGCATTAATTCTGATTTAGGTTACGGTTTCTATATTTCTCTGGAGTAAGTCCAGTATTCTTTTTAAACATACGCGAAAAGTAATGGGGGTAATTGAAACCCAAGTCGTACGCAATTTCACTAATGTTTTTATTGGTGCTTAAAATGAGGCTTTTGGCCTTGTTTACCACAAAATCGTTAATATGTTCTTTTGTGTTTCTTCCCGTCTCTTTTTTCAAAAGGTCTGAGAGATAATTTGCTGAAAGGTTCACATTATTCGCGATAAAGTCAATGGAGATCGTGCCATGTTCAAGCTGTTCTTGCGTATTGTAATAGTCTTTTATGATTCTGGTAACTTTAGAAATAATATCTTGATTCTGAGTAGTTCTTGTATTAAACTGACGCTCATAGAAACGGTTGCAATAGTTGAGCATGAGTTCTAAATTTGATACCAATAAATTGCGGCTGTGACCATCAATATTTTGGCTCAGTTCGTAACTGATATTGTCCACACAGTCATTTAATATGTTCTCTTCTTTTTTGGATAAATGCAAAGCCTCATGGACATCATATGAGAAAAAGGAATATTGATCTATCGTTTGTCCTAAATGCGTGCTCCTGAAAAGATCAGGATGGAAGAAGAGCATCCAACCATTAGCGCTATGTGATTCTGATGTCGACTGAACAACTTGGTTGGGTCCTAAAAAAATCAGTACTCCTTCTTCAAAGTCGTAGTAATTTCTTCCATAAACCAAACCACAATTTGCATCTTTTAGCATGATGGTGTAAAAATCACTCGTCATTTTTACATTAAGAAATTGGTTGGGTTGTGTAAGTTTGGATACTTCGATTACGCTGATCAGTGGATGTTCAGGTTCTTCATAACCAATCATTTTATGCAGTTGACTTATAGATTCTATTCGTATGATTTCTTCTTTCATTATGACTAAAGTATTAATAATACGCTTATGCTTTTATCACTTTTCTGTGAAAGAGAAACACATTTCTTAGAAGTAGTTTCTTATCATCCAATCTTTAGATAAGTTTGACAAGAATTACCGAGCTGCTTAAGCTTGAAAAGGAAAAAAAACTAAAGAGAACGCATGAAACGAATCGTATTTGTTACCCAATCCAAGTACTTATCAAATCCAAATGACAACTGGTACACTCAACAGATTCTGGATGATGATCATGCGATTATTTCTAGACTTCCTGATAGCATTGAATGCCAAAGGCATAGTTGGACAGATGATCAGATTGATTGGTCAATATTCGATCTTGTAGTCATTAGGACTACTTGGGATTATTTCTATAAGATTGATTTGTTTAGAGATTGGATAAAACGGGTGAATGAGGTCTCAACCTTGGTCAATTCTTATGAGACGCTTTTATGGAACTTAGATAAAAAGTATTTGTTTGATCTTCAAGAAAAGGGCATTCACACTGTCAAATCATTCTTACTTGAAAAAGGAAAGATCGTGGATTTAAAAGCGTTTGTACATAATGTTGGTTTGAAGGAATTTGTTTTAAAACCGACTATTGGAGGAGCGGCCAAAAATACTTTCAAGCTAAAAATAGAAGAGCTTCAGGATTTTCAAACGGATTTCGAATCATTAATTGGTGTTGAGGACTATCTCATTCAGCCCTTTTTGCACAATATCCTAAAAGGGGAAATTTCGCTTGTTTTTATTGGAGGAGTATACTCTCATGCAGTACTAAAGAAGGCCAAATCAGGGGATTTTCGCGTTCAAGACGATTTTGGCGGTACCCTTCATGAATATACCGCATCTGCAGAGGAAGTCGAATTTGCCGAAAATGTTTTGAAATGTTGTCCAGGAGATTTGACTTATGCCAGGGTAGATCTTGTTTTAGATAACGACAATCTTATTGCGTTATCTGAAGTTGAGTTGATTGAACCAGAATTGTGGTTTAGGCGATCGGAGAAGGCAAGTGCGTCCTTTGCAGATGAATTGGCCAAAATACTGTCTTGAGTCATCTTAAATAATCGCAGCTACAAATATCTACTCAGGTTTTAGGGTCGCTTTTAGTGCTATATGTGTTTTTGGCTTTATGTTTGCCTTGCAGTATAGATATGAAAGCGCTCATTTTAGTATTATTTGTTTTTATAGGGATCGCGACTTCAGCCCAAAACCACATCCAACAAAGAGTCAATGCCCTATCAAATCTTGCTGCCCTGAAAAATGGACAATTAGGAGTTGTCTTTGTAAATACCAAAACGGGAGCAATACAAGCACAGTGTAATTCAGAAATGACACTCATTCCGGCTTCTGTTCAAAAAACCGTCACCACAGCAACTGCTTTAAAGAAACTAGGGCCTGACTTTACCTTTAAAACATTCTTAGAGTATGAGGGAATCATTGAGGATAGTATTTTAATTGGAGATCTGTATATACGGGGAACAGGCGATCCTACCTTGGGATCAAGTAGAATGGCTCGAGCTACAAAAATAGATGAGCTTGTAGACTTGTTTGCGGATAAAGTGAAACGCACCGGGATCAAAAAGATTGATGGGGATATTATTGGAGATGCCTCATTTTTTGAATCTCAAATGGCCAATGCTACTTGGCAATGGGCGGATCTTGGGAATTATTATGCTGGAGGCGTTTCGGGACTCAATATTCACGAAAATTATTACGAGTTATACTTCAACAAAGGAGTTCAAGGAGGAACTCCTTCCGTTCAAAAAACTCAACCTGAAATGTCTAACTTGGTTTTTGAAAACGAGTTGATCTCTGGACCCCGTAGTAGTGGGGATAATGCTTATATCTATGGTGGACCATACGAGAACAAACGTTTCATAAGAGGAAGCATACCTTCGGGTACGGGGACATTTAAAATCAAAGGATCCATTCCAAATCCAGCATTATATTTTACACAAAGACTTCGACAGAAGTTAATCGAAATTGGCATCTCTTCAGATTCGGCTAGATTCATTCTAAAAAGTAACAATCAAACGCGCAAATACATTGTAACATTCAAGTCTCCTAAACTTCAATATATTATTAAAGAAGCAAACCATAGAAGTGTCAACTTGTATTGTGAAAGTCTCTTAAAAACCATAGGAAAGAATACCAAAAAACCAGGAAACTATATCGATGGTAAAAATATATTGATGGACTACTGGAGAAGTAGGGGCATTGGTACATCAGGAATTCATTTGTATGATGGCAGTGGACTATCTCCGAGAAATGGTGTTACAGCCACGTTTCTCGCGAATATTTTGGGAGAAATGGCAACAGATAGTGTATATCGAAAATCAATTGCCTTGGCAGGACGAACAGGTAATCTGAAGCGAAAATTTGCGGGTACTAAAGCTCAGGATAAGTTGTGGGCGAAAAGTGGTACCATGAGTCGTGTTTGCTCATATGCCGGCTATGCTGTCGTTGATGGGGAAGAATATGCATTTGCATTGATCGCTAATAATTTTACATGCAGTGGAAGACAGATGAGGAAGAACTTAGACAACTTCTTAATCAGTCTGTTTGAGAAGTAATTGCTACTCGGCTTCAACATATTTTTCAGTTTCTAATCCGTTTTTAATTTCTAATTATCGGCATCTTAATAATTGGTCTGAATATTTGACTCAATCTTTAAAACCAATTATATGGAAAGTATCAATGTCTTATTGCCAGAAAAAAATCTCTTTAGAGATAGTGTCCCATACCTGGATAACCTAAACTTATTTGGAAATGTTGGCCATGTTGTAAATAATGAAGCTTTAAATAGGAAAAGAAATAAATACGTCTGTCAATTAAATCTAAAAGACTTCATAAAACCAATTGGCTTTATGCAACTGGTCGAACGAAAGTTGCATTTGTCAGTTGTGGATGAGTTCTCATTCAAATCTTATGAATGCTTAATTGATCTTCCTGAAGACGTAAATGAAGGGGATATTTTCTCGTATCTGAGAGATAAAAAAATGACAATAGTGCTACCACGGAATATTGTTGGTAACTCCAGTTAGGAAAAGAGTTTGCTTCTAGATAGGTCAAAATAAAAAAATCAATATTCAAAAAAAAACGTAGCAAAATGAATAAATTTATCAGAGCACCATGCTGAGATAGAGGCTAACCCCTTAATTTTTCGAAAAATTATCAAAAATGGATTGTTGAGATTTGAAATTCCGGTCTCAATCTACAGATTCATTTCTTTCTATTTTAAGGAACTAGAAATGATAATCATGAGAATCCTTACATTTTTTTTGCTTTTTTCAAGTTCTATGGTATTCAGTCAGAATACATATGTCTATCCGACAGATACTTTAGTAGATCCTAGTTTATTTGAATCCTCAAACCTTTTGGAAAATTGGACTTTAGGTTTTTGTCCCATAAAAGTGGATGTTAATAATGACACGGTTTTTGCGCCATGCTACACCGTAACTTTTAAAGATCATTACACAGCAAGCATTGATTTATGTCCCACAGATACTTTGGATGTTGGGGGTATAGGTTTATTTAATGGAAATGCCAGATTGTTAGATGCAAGTTTGTTTGTTGATATGGAAGCGGATGGGTCTAATATTATTAGTAATCAAGATGGCAAGTCTATCAATTATAAAAATCTAACCACAGGAACTACCATCGATGGAGGAGGCGGAAATCCAAAATATTGTATTGAAGCAGACTTGTATTTAGGTAACAATCAAGTCTGGTATCAGAAATTTCAAATTTTACTAGGACCCATATCAAAACCTGGTCCAGCCATCAATTATCACACCGCTGAGACAATAGGCATATTGAAAAATGGGATGGTTTTAGAACACACTCCTCCAAGCTCAGAATCTACAGCTGCAATGATGGGAGGTATCATTCCCCTAGACTGGTGTGGATTTCATCCTGAACCAGCCGGTTTCGGACACTTTCATACGATTCCTTATACTATAAATGTTCCATTAGCGGCAAAAGGAATCAACTCCCAATATCATTGTGTGGATATCACTCAAACTACCAGTGGCTTAATAGGTTTTTCATTTGAAGGCATTCCTATCTACGGGCCTTATGAAGCTGGGCAATCATCGCCTCCGAGTAATTTGGATGCTTGCTACGGTCACACTGGACCAACCGCAGAGTTTCCAAACGGAGTGTATCATTATCATGCATCAGATACATCGATCATTAACAACCCACCTTGCAGAGATCACTATATTCCTTTGGAACAGACGAGGTTTGAATATGGTGAATGGCAAGTTACAGTGGGCGAAAAATTGGTTGAAAATGGAGAGCTTCTAAATGTTTATCCCAATCCTGCAATAAATGAGTTGACCATAGAGGGCGCATTTGACAAACTTGAAATCTTTGATTTGGAGGGCCATGTTTTGCACATATCCACAAATGCAGATGAGGTAGAAAAGGTGAATATTGAAGACTACGCACCTGGAGTTTATTTTATAAGTGCTGAGCGGGGTGAAAATTATTTCTTCAAGAAGTTTGAGAAGCTTAAGTGATGTTAGCCAGGTACTTATTGATGCTCATATTTTGTTGTCCTATGATGCAAGCTGGGGCGCATAATCCCAACCATGCCGCTGTTGTAATCAAGGAAGTAGGAGAGGAGTGGACTATTGAAGTTTCATTTGCATCTCACGGTCTTCAGGGGATGCTTGAATCTTTCAATAAAGATTCCAGTTTCGTTTTAGACAATGGTAATGACACAAAAGATCTTTTTCTTAAATATGTGTTAGAGCGGTTAGAAATTACACTAAATAGACATAAGAAATTAAGCTTTAGTGCTCCTAGCTTTCAAATTGACGATCACGGATCTACCATGATATTGAAAATTGATGATGTTCCTCCACGAGCTGAGTTTTGGCATTTTGATATCGGTTTTAACAATGAAAATGAATCTTTGAGAACCGTAATTCAGTTTAATGTGGGGGATCATACCTCAAAATATGCTGTTGGTCAAGATCAGGTGATCCAGTTTAGGCAAAATGACACTGGTTTTGCTAAACTTCAGGTGAATTAAGCTTCATCTTTTGATAATGGGAATTGGTTTGGAATTTGAACATCGAATCCAATATTTTCCCTTTTCGATGTTACTTAAATCTACTTTTGAATCACTAATTTTTTTATTAAAAATGAAGCGACCAAGCGCATCGTAGACCTGAACCTCTCCACAAGCATTTTTTATAAAGACTTCATCTATAAAGGGGTTAGGATAGCAGCTCAAGCTTTC
>JALEGO010000219.1 GCA_022763165.1 Flavobacteriales bacterium | reverse complement strand
GTATCCTCATCTTTTTTTCTCAAAGTTAAAAACAAAAGAGCCCGTCTTAATTCTTAAAACACATAAATGTGAATGAATTGCATTGAATATTTCGTGTTTTAATCAAATTAATCTTAAAAAATTTAATTCGTGAAATCACAAGGCTTAACCAATAATACTTTGTCGTTTGAATACACAGGCGGTTAAAATATTTCAATAATATTTATGGAAAAAAGAAAGTGAAATAACCACATTATCAAACATGAAATAATTTTAAATAAAATGGCCTCTCTTTCAAATAATTCTCGTCATAATAATAGAAAGAATGAAAACAACAAAAAGCTAAACCATGTCAAATCTTGGCATGGTTTTGGTTTATATGAAAACAACAATTTAGGAGAAATGAAAAAGGAAAAAATCATAAGCGGTCCATCTAGTACAGATGAATTGATGCACCAAGCCGACCGGATTGTAGAAAAGCATAAAGAGCTTGGAGTGAATAGTCCATTAAATCAAGTTTATGTATCATCTATTGAGCAGCAGTTGAATTTGGCTAAAGAAGTTCAAAACTCTTGTGATGATCAATTCAAGATGATCTTAGGCTGGAGTAATCACCGTTCATCAAATTCCTTGTTGAAGTTGATTTTGATGGTAAAAAAGGTATTAGTTCAAAAACTGAAGGACATAACGATGATAGAAGAGTTTGGATTTAAATTTCAAACAGTATAACGAAGCACACAGATCAACCCACATAATTCCACTTGAGCCACTTTTGTGGCTCTTTTTTTTGCCTAGATTCGGATTAAATCTAGAAGGGACCAACAATATTTGCAGGCCCCTTCTTTCAATTTACCAAGAAAAGCTACTTGGGCTTTCGGCAGACCCGATTTTCGTAATAATTTACCTTTTCAGAGTTTTTAAGAAGCTCTTTGACCTTTCTGATAAACTCCAGTTGTTCCTTGGATTTTAGCTCATCGAGAGTCAAGCAATAATCTTTTTCTCCTTCTCGACCCCATGCAACTTCATTGTATGTGATAGATGGATAATCTTTTTTCAAAAAGTTGAGCAGTGAACTTCTTGCTTCCTTATCAATGCCGTTTCCTGGACTGAAAAAAGAAACTATGAATCTTGTTTTGTTTTGCTCAGCTTTAGAATTCAAATTTGGATTTGAGCATGATAATAGTATTTGTAAGCTCATGGCCCCTAAAATGATCCTTATCATAACTTCATTATTTTTTGAGTATGCAATTGGTCTCCAGACTTTATCTGAACATAATAAACCCCTTTAGGAAGATCTAATAGGTTCAATTCTTGCGAGTTGGACTGCGCTATTGTCAATACCACCTCCCCAATAGAATTGTAAATGGACAGCTTGGTGATATTAATGTTATTTGGGTTCTGTAGATAGAATTGACCTGCAGAGGGGTTTGGAGAGATGGAAATACTCTCAAGTATACTAAAATCATTCACGTTGTTGGTAGGAGGATTGCAGCCAGTAGAAGTCAATAAAGCTGATCTTGCGCCATTAATAGCAGCGAGCATTCTGCTCTTTTGTCCTTGGCTGAACATGGCCATGCAGCTATCATCAGTATAATCCATATAATTCATATACATTTCACCATTTGCATCAGAGCCACAAGAGTTGTTTGCGTTGTATGGAAATAAAGGGCAGCCGCCATTTGATGTCTGTTGAGGTGGAGTATCGGCAACCAAATCATCTCCACAATTTGCGTCTCCCCAAATGTGTCTAAGGTTTAACCAATGGCCTACTTCATGGGTGCCCGTTCTTCCGAGATAGTTCACTGTAAATGGTGGACTTCCTGCTGTGCCCATAAATCCAAAAGCGCGATAGTCAATAACGATTCCATCTTCATTTGGATCACTTGCCAAGTCGGAGGGAAATGTTGCGTATCCCAAAGTACCTCCAGTGCCCAGGTTACAAACCCACATATTCATGTATTTTGTTGGATCCCAATTGTCTTTGCCACCACTGCTACTGAATTTTTCATTCCCTCCATCTACAAATTGAGTAGAATCGGTGTACGTCCTTGTTATACCAGTGGTAGGGTTCCCGTTCGGATCTTGTTGCGCCAGACAAAACTCGATTTCACAGTCAGCGGAATATTGCTTAAATGGATGATTAGCAGGGAGTTCATCCCAGTTCATTTCTCTAAAATCCTCGTTTAAAACAATCATCTGTGAGATGATCTGTGAATCGGAAACGTTTTCGATAGGGTCGTGATATAATATATGAACTACAGTTGGTATCGTGATCACAGCGCGTCCTTTGTTTGTATCATGGTTTTTGATCCAATTGGCTGTGAATTGCTCTAGTTTTTCGTTTCTTATTCTTGCTGCAGGATCCTCAATCTGCCTTTTTTTCCAGTGATCATGGGTTTGACATTTTTTATTCTGACCGAAAACCGTCACTGTCAGTAAGCAAGAAAGTAGTAATGTAAATATCTTTTTCATGGTAAAAATTTTGATCAAAGTTCATATTCCTTTGTCGGGCATTGTTGGTAAATACATCTTCGTTTGAATTGAAAATATCCATGAGTGGTTTTGATCAATTTTCGTTTCATTTCTCATGAAATTTGTGGTAGATGCATAATTTATTCATCTTTACGCTACAGTGATCTGAAATGTACGATGCAGTTGCTATAGATGATTCTCCTGAGGCTCTTATTAATTTGATCTCAACGCTTAGCGCAAACTTCGCTGATGAGATTCGCTTGGTAGGTACTGCAAACAATGTAGATGATGGGCTAAACATCATAATGAATAAGGCTCCGCACATTGTTTTTTTTGATGTCGAACTCGGAAAGGATAAGACTTGTTTCGATATTTTAAACCAAATTTCGGATCCAAGTTTTTTCAGTGTATTTGTCACCGGATTTGAGCATTATGCAATCAAGGCTTTTGATTTCGCGGCATTGGATTATATAATAAAACCGGCTTCTGTTGATGATTTGCGCTCAGTATTGGATAAAATTGATCATCTCAAGAAAAAAAGCTTGAATTTAGGACATGCATTTCAAAACAAGTTGGAAGCATTCGAGACTAATAAGTCAAGTTCTAAATCACCCAAGAAAATAGTTTTGAATACTGAGAGTGAAGTGGTTATTGCCAATATCGAAGATATAATTAGATGCGAATCTGATAAAGGCTACACGACATTTTACTTAAAAGACCAAAAAGTCATTGTATCAAAAGTATTAAAGGAATACGCTGAAATGCTGACCGAATATGGATTCTTTCGGCCTCATAAATCTCACTTG
>JALEGO010000218.1 GCA_022763165.1 Flavobacteriales bacterium | reverse complement strand
GTTTATTTTGTTGAATTAGATAATGGCAAAACTGCTTGGAAAACTAAAATCATAAAGCAATAACAATTGGCTAATTGACTATCAGCGGAGACATATTAAAAAAGTGTAAGAAAGGCGATCGTAGAGCTCAATATGAACTCTATAAAAGCTTATTTGATCTGATGATGGGAATTAGTTTTAGGTACGTCAAAAATAGAGATGATGCCTTGGTGTTGGTCAATGAAGGTTTTTTAAAAATCGTAACGAACCTTGATAAATGGAAAGATGATACACCATTTGAGTACTGGTCTAAAAGAGTTATGATTAATACTTGTATCGACAGCTACAGGAAGAACAAAAAGGTCAGGGATCATGAGGAAATGTACGATGACGTAAGGCATTTTGAGAACGATATTTCTATCGATTACAATGAAGTCGATAAAGTCGTTGAAACGGAACAATTGGATGAGATGCTTTCGGAGCTTCCGGAGATCCACGCTAAAGTTTTTAATCTCTATGAAATTGATGGTTATAACCACAAAGAAATTGGTAAGTTGCTGGGAATTTCTGAACGGAGTTCAAAGAGGCATTTAGCGGCTTCAAGAAGAAGATTACAGGAGATGGTAAAGGAATTAGGAAATCAATTAAAAAAGGCTACAATATTATTTTAAAATGGGCTTAGGAAATTTATTTAGAAGCAAATACGACAATCGGACTTTTGAGTTCAAAGAGGAGTATTGGCTTGATGCGATGAAAGTACTTGATGCACATGAGCGTCAAAAGAAAAAGAGACTTTTCATTTATTGGAGTATGGCTGCCGTTTTTGCTTTGTTCTTAGCAGGAGCGGGTTTTTGGCTAATGAAATCCAATAGCGGAGCTGAATCGAATAATCTAGTCGAGAATCAAGTAATTGATGACAAGGATATTGATACTTTTGAAAATGGCAATACTGATTTCCGTCAAAATGAGGAAATTTCAAGTGCTTATGAGGAAAAAGAATCCCTTTCTTCTGTTAAGGAAAACGAGACCAAAGATTCTAAAAGGATTAATACAACTAAAGAGGAAAGAAAAATTACAAATCCGATTCGAAAATTTGTGGGAAGTGAAGATCCTTCTCTTAAGGATGAAAATGTAAATAATGTACTGCTTTCAGATGTTAAGGATGAAACCATATCAGGCGATGGTGAACTCACATCAGATTTGGAACAGATGTCGAAATCCAGTGATGAACCAGTTGAAGAAGTTATTGAGTTAGAACCTTCAGAGCAATCAGGCTTTGATGATATATCACTTCTGGAATCGTTACCAGTGGAATTTTCGACAAACGATGAACTTGAACTTGTAAAGAAGGATAAGGATTATTATAAGAGTCCGGTTGGATACTGGGGCATGAATATTTATACAGGTTATCAAAATAACTCATCTATTGTCAATTTGAGTGAGAATTTGGATGATGATGTTATCGCTAAGAGACAATTAGAAGAAAATACTATAAATAGTCAATCTTATGGTGTAGAAGGCTTTTATCAATTTAAGAGTTTTAATTTTTCGGCTGGCTTATTGTATTCCTGTTTTGGAGAACAACTTGATTATTCAAAGCTGACCCAGGAAGAAATGATCGAAATGGATGTAACTCAGTTAGTGGTGACGAGTAAGACTGAAGAAGAGTATGTCGACAATGGATATTACATGGGGAATGAGGTCCTGCTTGATGGAGAGTGGACCTGGGTTCCAAATGCCTATTATGTTCAGGACATAGATACTATCTATAAAGTTACCTACGATTCAAGTTATGTGTCACATACGCAACAAGTGATGGTAGAGAGAGAAGATGAAAGAATAGCTGATGTCAATGGTTATAATACTTACAAGGCGATTGATATTCCGATGCTTGTTGGGTACAGCTTGAATATGGGTAATGTGGGTGTAGGTTTAAGAACGGGTGTTTCTGTTGGATATGTAATTTCACAGAAAGCGAAATATCTGGACAATGAATCGATTCTGCATGTTGAAAAATCTCAAGTTCAACAATGGACACCTTCCTTTATTGTTCGTCCTTCTATATGGTATTCGGTAAGCGATAAATTGGCCGTTTATGCAGAACCTCAATGGAGAAAACAATTAAAGCCAGTTGTAAAGGTGGATGGTATGTTTGACAATACCTATGAATCTTATGGTGTTAACTTAGGCTTAAGGATTTCATTTTAAAAGATCCGGTCTTTTCAAACTTGTGATTTCCAGAGCTTTGTTTGTTCTCCATTCTTCTATTTTCGGGAAATTTCCTGAGAGCAGTATTTCAGGAACTTTGTTTCCATGAAAGTCAGCAGGTCGTGTGTAAATTGGTGGGGCTAAAAGACCGTCTTGGAAAGAATCGGATAGGGCAGATGCTTCATCTCCCAGTACTCCTGGAATGAGTCTTACAATGCTATCGCATAGTACTGCCGCGGCAAGCTCTCCACCAGTCAATACATAATCTCCGATAGATATTTCCTTGGTGACAAACAAGTCCCTAATTCTTTGGTCAATGCCTTTATAATGTCCACATATCAAAATGAGGTTTTTTTTCAACGAAAGTGCATTTGAGGTTCCCTGGTCTAAAAGTGACCCATCTGGCGTTAAGTAAATGATTTCATCATAATCTGTTTTTTCTTTTAAACTGTTGATCAGGTTCGCGAAAGGCTCGATCATTAAAACCATTCCTGCTCCTCCACCAAACTGGTAATCATCCACTTGCCTGTGTTTTCCTATGCCGTATTCTTTTAAATCATGAATGTTAATCGAACAAAGATTCTTGTCCTGAGCCCTTTTTAGAATGCTTAAGTTTAAGGGTCCCTCTAATAAACCTGGCAATACTGTGATTATATCAATGCGCATGACACAAACTTAGAATATTGAATCTACAAGAAAAAACGTTTAGAAATTGAGTTATATTTGCCCCGCTAAAGTTGGCATTTATGGAAGGTAAAATACGATACAACTGGACAACGGAGGAAGTTCTTCAAGTTTATAATACACCACTATTGGAATTAATATTTCAAGCATCTAAGGTTCATAGGTCATTTCACAAACCTTATGAAGTTCAGATGAGTTCATTGATTTCAATCAAAACTGGTGGATGCCCCGAAGATTGCGCCTATTGTCCACAGGCAGCTCGTTATCACACTGATGTAAACACTCACAAATTGATGGAAGTGGAAGAGGTCGTAAATATGGCCAAGAACGCTAAAAATGGTGGAGCAACACGAATGTGCTTAGGTGCTGCATGGAGAGAAGTAAGGGATAATCGAGATTTTGACAAGGTC
>JALEGO010000217.1 GCA_022763165.1 Flavobacteriales bacterium | reverse complement strand
ATGGATCAATTGTGGAAGATTCTTCGAGTCCAAAACTGTAATGAACCACCACCTCTTCCAGGGTTTCAAAGCGACTGTCATGCATATATGGTCCGGTGACTTCTATGTTTCTTAAAGTGGGAGATTTAAACCTACCTAAATCCGAAGGATTACCAGTAACTAAAAACAAACCTGAATCTTGTAGTGACGCATCAGAGTCAAGTCCATTATTATGGAAATCATGATCAGTCAGGTATGGATCTCCATGACAATGGAAACAATCCCCTTGTTCCGATATATAAATTTGATAACCGGCTCTTTCCTGAGGTGTTAATAATTCAAGGTTTGGTGGATTATCTGCTCGAACCAAGTCATATTTACTATTGCCCGAAATTATTATTCGCATGAAAGATGCTAGTGCCTTTGAAACATGTGTGGAGTCAATATCTAAAGTCCCAAATGCTGCATAAAACTCATATGGATACATAGGATGTCTCAAAACCTTTTCAATCACATTAGGCCAGGTATCGTGCATCTCAATGGGATTTGTGACTGGTTCTAATGCCTGATCTTCAAGCTGTGGAGAACGACCGTCCCAAAAGAAATCTTTAGACCAGCCTAAATTTACAATAGCCATGGAGTTTCGTGTCCCAATAGAGCCATCTATCCCTTCGCTAAAAGTCTTTCCATCTGTAAATGAAAGCTCCTGCTTATGACAGCTTGAACAAGACTGTGAGCTATCCCCAGATAGTATGGGATCATAAAACAGCTTCCTTCCTAAATCCACTTTTGCTTGAGTCAGCGGATTGCTTTCCGGAATCGGCATTTGCCCCAAACCCGTAGGAATAATCAATGGATATGGTGTGTCATCATAGACCAGTCTTGATGAATCAATACATCCATCGCAGCTTGCGATTGTGATAATAGGATCCTTCGCACAGCTCTTGAGTAATAAGATTACTGAAAAAATGACCACCGTTGCTTTAAGAAGCTTTAAGATGTTCCGATTCCCCGTCATACTTTAAATTTAACGATTTTCAGTTTACTCTTCAAGACTTTTTATTGCCAACCATGACAGCATTCCCGTACCAACCTTCAAAGATTCAGGGTCAATATCGAAATGAGGATTATGGACAGAGGCTTTTGTGTTTTCTGCTTTCCCTTGAGTACCAAGCCGATAAAAACAAGCAGGCATATGGTGTGTATAAAATGCAAAGTCTTCTGCAGTCATTCTAATATCCAAATCAACAACATTATCTGGTCCCAAATATTCAATCGCCCATTCTTTTGATTTTAGCGTGAGTTCAACATCATTTTCCAAAAATGGATAACCAACGTGTATATCAACCTCAGCTGACCCACCCATGCTTTCCGCTAAACCTTTCACCGTTCTTTTGATGAGCTCATGAGATTGGTAGCGCCAATCTTCATTCATTGTACGGAATGTCCCTTCCATCGTCACACTATCCGGAATAATATTGGTAGCACCATTCGCGATTACTTTTCCGATTGATAATACTGTCGGAACTTTAGGATTTGCCGCACGACTTACGATTTGTTGTAAACTTGTAATGATGTGCGCTGATATTAAAACAGGATCAATATTCTTATTGGGAAGTGCGCCATGACCACCTCGACCGTTCACAGTGATATAAATCTCATCAGCCGAGGCCATGTACATTCCTGGCTTAATACCAATCTTTCCAGCAGGCAATTCAGGATAGACATGTTGACCAAAAATTGCGTTTGGAGCATTCTTGAATACTCCTTCTTTTAACAATAAAGAGGCTCCTCCAGGAATCCGTTCTTCGCCAGGCTGAAAAACAAGTTTTATTGTCCCGTGAAACTCATTCTTGAGCTTATTTAAAACTTTTGCTGCGCCCAAAAGACAGGCCGTGTGCGCATCGTGACCACATGCATGCATTATGCCTTCATGCTTCGATTTGTAAGGCACATCATTCGCCTCTGTTATAGGCAAAGCATCTAGATCTGCTCTTAATGCTATCGTTTTCCTATCGGGATCAAGTCCTTTTATATGAGCAATAATTCCAGTATCACACTTTACCTCGATATCTTCTTCTGGAATTCCGTAATGTACCAGGAGTTGGTGTACATATTTAGATGTTTCGAACTCCTTGAATGATAATTCTGGATATTGATGAAGATATTCGCGATTATTCTTGGTTTCGGCAAATCCCTCTACAACAAGCTCTTTAATTTTTCCGATCAAACTAGACATATAAGGCAAAAATAAACAAGATGATAATGCCAATCAATTTTGTCAAGACATCGCAGATTAAGATCAAAAATCCATACCTACTGCTAAATAAGGAATAGGCTTTTTAACAACCGCATCTTCAACTCCCCAGGCATAATCAAATCTCATGAAGTACCCCCACAGCTTGCTTCGCAAACCCCAGCCAAATCCACCAATAAGTGGATTCTTTTGGTTTCTGAGAATAACAGTAATGCTTCCATTGGTAACAACTTGGGTATTAAAGGCATTTTCGTCCGAGTAAGGATTTGAACCGGTCCAAGCAGTTCCAAAGTCTCCAAATGCCAATAACTGAAAATTACTCAGGAATTCTGATTTTATGGGCTTGTTCATAAAATACTTGAACACAGGAAATCTCAACTCACTATTTAACACCGCGAAACTATTGCCGTTTCTAGCATTCTGAATGAATCCACGTACCGGTGTAGCTATGGTTTGGAAATAATAATTCTGATCTTGAGCTATGGATGAATTAAAATCAAACTTTTGCCTTTCTCCTAACACAACCCAATTGTCAACTCCTCCCAGGTAGTACACTAGCTTTCTATTGCCAAAAGAAGAACTCGCTGCAAACCGATTGGCCCAGATAAAATTCCTGTGAATTTTTTGATAGTATCTGGCATCGACACCGTAAATCGTTATGTCTGTTTGTAAATCTTCAATGATTCTATATTGCTCAGCCCAAACCTTCATTCTCCAATTGTTTTTCAGGTTAAGTCCTCGATGTAAAGAATTGTCAAAAACATATTCAACTTTCAATCCTATCCAATTGTCAATGATATTTGGAGCTTCTAAAGAACGTCTATCGGTAGAAAGTGAAATGGCATTATCTCTTCTAACACGCCCTGTCAACCTCAAACTCATGACCTCGTCAAACGGGTAAATGAACCTTCCCTGAACCTGGTTGATCACAGTTTTTGCAATTGAATCCTCTCCCACGCTGAGTACTTGCTGCCTTTGAAAGGTGTATTTTTTATCCCATCTCTTAGACCGATCGTCATAACTCAAAAAGAACTCAGTATTCCTATTATTCCATGAATAACGAAGGCCGCCCTCTATATTGTAATCTTCGAAAAGATCTTTCATGTTGATTTTTAGGGTTGTCCCTAAGCCTGGCTGCACATAGGGACCGCCATTGAACCTCTGATATATTTGATTCGCAAAATCAAAATCAAATTGAGTTGTGATATCAGAGGCTGTAAAAGAAATATTGTAGGTTCTCTGATTTGGTAATTTCAATTCAATCGGCATTTTCAGAGTTTCAGAAGTATCAGGAGTAGAAGGTAATTCTAAATTTTTAGTTCTTTTTTTCCCTTTATCCGGTGGGCCTAAAATATAAGTGTCAATATTTATACTTCCAGTATCTGCTTCATTATTTTGCGCTCCAGTAAAAACTTGCAGATTACCTCTATCATTATCATTGGGCTCTTCTTTCAGCGGCTCATCGACTCCTTCCGACACTTCTGATTTCTGGCTAAACTCTTTAATCTTTGGATCGGCATCCAAGTTGAAAATGCGCGGAATATATTTACCATTGGAATAATAGATTTCAGTCATTTTTCCTCCTTCTGGATTGGAGGATTGTTCAATAATATTAGTCTGGTAATTGGTAATAGGCTTTGATGTTGTGAAATACCGATAATGAATTGAAGTATCAATATGACTTATGGCACTGTCAAAATACGCAATGTAACGGTTGTTGACACTTGTTTCATTGCTCAAAAATACGAATCGAGTGTCATCGTATTGTTCGGGGTGTGTTTCATCAACATTAGGCGTATTTGTCACGCGTTTCAGTATGTTTGACTTGGTTTCATAATCATATAAGAATAAATCCCATTTTTGATCTACCACATCAACGTCTTGAGACTTCTGAAACCTCAAGGTATCGTCTGATCTGTTCGAAGAGAAAATAATTTTAGTGCCACCCTCCAAAAATCTCGGATAGAGATCATCATGAATATCATCAGTAAGCTTTTTATTGACATTAGGACCAACCTTGTATTCATAAATATCAGTTTGGCCATTAGCTATAGCGGAAAGCACCATCGTTCTTCCATCTGGGGCATAATCAAAATCAAGGACTTTTTCTAATTTGAACATTGGCTTCATTTCCTTCTTCTTGTCCTCGAGTTTATAATACATCAACTGGATCTGTCCATCGTCCTCTGTTATTACAGAAAGAATTTTTCCACTTGGATGCCACCCAATAAGAGGATATTGAGTATTGTTGATTCGATCAAGTTTATATCCAAACCGAAATACTTTCTTTAGTTTTTCATTTTGCAGATCATATAGATATACTTTGACCTTTCCCATTTGGTTGGTTGAAAATGCCGCATAGTCACCAGTTGAATTTACTTTCAAATTTGAATAAATTCGATTTCTTCTAATTTTTGACTTCAACTCATTATCTTCTACTGGATCGGGTAAATTCTTTGTAGAAATGAACTCTTGACCGTAATAGTTCATGCTTTCGGCAATCAAAGTCTTCAGAGAAACTCCTAAAACAAACAAAAATCCACTTTCCACACTCCTGCTCACGCGACTCATATATAGAATATTGGGTATCACCTTTTCACCATATGTATTGGCAACATAGTTCCAGATGGCATGACCTACAATATCCTCTTCCTCAGCGTTTAATCGATTGAATTTATCAAACTTTTTGTTCTTAATGGCATCTCGGGCTTTATCTTCCATATCCCGATCCCACTCATTTGAGAAATAAGAAATCAAACCGTTCATATACCAATTTGGAATATTCAATAATGCCGAATTCTTAAGCACTTCCTTCCAATTATCTCCAAACATCATCTGATTAATGATCACACTAGATATACCTTCTCGAATATTATTCTCAAAATCGATATGAGAGCCATTGAAATAGACAAAGACGTTAGCACCGGATATTCTTGTGACCCCTCCAATATTGTTATCACTTTCTACTTCAAGACCAATATTATTCTGGCGGAAATCTTCAATTTTGTTGTAGACTATGAAATTGATACGTTCTCCGTCATCTAAATAATAGTCAAACCTTTCTTCAAACTCTACTATCGTCTTATCTGCAATTTTGGCTGTATAAATTGCTAAATCCTTTCCACCTTCATAAAAATGGATTTTGTATCGATCGAATTTGTAATAGTTCCAAATGAAATCTTCATGCTGCACTCTGTTCTTGCCAAATTTCATGGAAGAACCGTTATAAAATTGCCCACGACCAGAAACCCAAAACAAGGTAATCCCTATTAAGATGATATATTTCTTGAAAGGAGCTAAAATTTGCATATAGACTTGTAAATTTAGGGATTTTACTGGTAATTTCGAGATTAAATTTAGGTATGGCAAATATTAAGACGTTTGTTTTTAGTCCATTTCATGAAAACACTTATGTGCTCTATGATGACAACTTAGAAGCAACCATAATTGACCCGGGTTGCTATGGTGAATTAGAGGAAAAGGAATTGATGACTTTTATTCAAAATGAAAATCTCAAGGTCACGCACCTTTTGAACACCCATTGTCACATTGATCATGTATTTGGAAACAAGTTTGTTTGTGATCAATTTCAATTGAGGCCAATAATGCACAAAGAAGATTTATGGACCTTAAATGAGATGACTCCTGGAGCGGCACAATTATATGGCCTTAACCTAGAAGCTTCTCCTCAACCAGAGCAATTCGTAGAGCAGGGAGATATCATTAATGTTGGTCAAATAGAACTTGAAGTGCGATTTACGCCTGGACATGCACCTGGACATGTAGTTTTTGTTTGTCATAAAGATAAGTTTGTGATCAATGGAGACTGCTTGTTTGAAGGCAGTATTGGACGCACCGATTTCCCAAAATCTGATCATGAAACCTTGTTAAACAGTATTAGGACTCAACTTTTCACATTGGATGATGATTATGTGGTCCATACAGGCCATGGCGCTGCGACAACAATTGGTTCAGAAAAGAAGTATAATCCATTTTTACAATGAAAAGTCAAAAATGTCCACAATGTGGAACTTGGAATGAAGCAAAGCAGGAATGCGTTCAATGTGGTTATATTCTTAATTATGAACTTCGAAGAAAGAAGGAAGTAGAACAGCAAGAAAAGGATTATTTGAGTCGAGAAAAAGATCGATTTGATCGATTCGTTGATCAGTTCAAAAACTCGAAATGGTTAGTGGTAAGAGCACTTTACTATGTCATTTATTCTATTTGGCTGATATACTTTGGTATCATATCCTTCTTTGCCGCATTAATTGCTTGGTCACCAGGATAATGAAAAGATTATATACTGTAGCCGGATTGTTGTCAGTTTTTTACCTCCTGTTGCTGATATCTAAAAGAATGGGTTATCACATTTACTTCATTCACACACACCTGGCTGACATAATATGTATTCCTTTTATTCTTACCAATTCCTTAATCATCTTAAGATTATGGAAAAGAAATGATCAGCTGATTTTAGGCCAATATAAAATAGCTTTCATTTGCATCTACTATGCTTTAATATTTGAATGGATTTTGCCTAGAATTTCCAATGTCTACGTTAGCGATATTTTAGATGTAATTTGCTATATTATTGGTGGATGCATTTTTTATTTTATCCAAAAGCATTTCCTCACACATGACAAAAAAAGATCCTATAGAAAATTGGAAAACTCTTAGCCTAAAGCAAAGAAAAAAAAGCGCATCTTTTGTTATCAATCTCAACAAAAATCAGAAAAAGGCAATTGCCGATAATATTGAGGATGTACACGAAAGGGTCTTTGAACGCACAGATTGTCTCAAATGTGCTAATTGCTGCACTTCCATTCCTCCGCAAATTTCAAAACTTGATGTTAAACGTATTTCAAAATATCTTGGATTATCAGAAAAACAATTCTTAGCTGAATACACATCAGTGGACAGCGATGGTGATTTAGTTTTCAATCAATCTCCTTGTCGGTTTTTGGAGAAGGATAATACCTGCAGAATTTATGAATTTCGACCAAAGGCATGCAGAGCTTTCCCTCATACTGACAACGACCAATTTCTAAATCACTTGAATTTGCATAAACAGAATGTTCAATATTGTCCCGCTGTCTATGCCATTCTGGAGGAAATACAAAAAAGGATTAAGAGTTAATCACTCATCAAGCTGATTCGCCTGCTGGAAGAAATAGTCGATCAATTCAATGATGGTGGAAGCATTGATATCTTCACAGGTGCCCTCAAAATAGCAATCAATTGAATCGGTAATTTCATTTGTGGAGATAAATCCATCTTTATTTGTATCAGCCACGACTAAATGTGGAGGTACTTTGGAGCGATTTTCAGATGAGTGCTCTCTAATAATAGTGTTTATTCGATACAAATCATATCCTGAAATGGATCCGCGCTTGAAAGCGTCAGACAAGATTTCTTTGATCTCTAAATCAAGGGCGTTACTTCTGATCTCCCACATTTGAGCGTAGTTTTCTGGTTTCAGAGCCACTCCCCAGGGGTCAACAATTTTACTTCTTGAATTTGGCTCTTTGTCCAAGTAATCTGGCACACCATCTCTATCCCGATCCGAAGGACAGCCTTTCGAATTCACTTCTATACTGTCTGGAGTATTCGGACAACGATCAATAAGATCCTTCACTCCATCATTATCTTGATCATCATCCTCAACACCTCTAAAATCGCGATCACTTAGCTTGGATAAATCAATTGGTCTTCCTGATGCTCCATCTCGAGCAGAGGTCCATGAACCTGCTCCTTTCGTTTCCACACCAAATCTATAATTCACTGAAAAACCTAAGAACATCCAAGAATCATTTCCACCTGACGCATGGTTGTCTACATAATCGGTGAAAAGAAGATTATATTGACCATACATTCTGACGCTCAAGGGATTCCAGAATTTATAAGTAAATCCAAAGGTCAGTGGTACGGCAAACGAATTGCGCTTGTAAGTTGTCTGGCCTTCATCTGAAGAAGTTGTCAATTGTGTTTCATAGGTATAATCTCTTGAAATAGTATTGGAAAGGCTTTTGTTTTCAACCAAATACGTACCATCAGCGCTAAATTCAGGAAGGTCTCGAATTTCACCGTTTGTCCAATAATGATATGGCGTTCTGCTCGCATCTTGTAAATCTCCATATGGATCAAATTTAAAGTATGAAAAACCAGCTTTAACAAAAGGAATTAAGTGATCTGTGTCTTCATCTTCCCAATCCAAGTAAACTATACCCGCTAGCCCGACCTGAGTATACTTAGAAGAAAAATTCAAGTTTCGATCCAAACTGCGTTCATGCTGAACGAACCTTCCATTCATAAAATCGATACTAGCACCAAAATATCTTGTCAGTCGCTTTTCCACCGTGAGATGGAAAGTTCCTTTTGCTTTGTTACCGATATTCGAAGACTGTTTATCCTTCAAATCACCGATGAAAATTGGGAAACCATATCCAGCACCCAAACTTGCATATCCATACCTTGTTATAGAAAATGGTTCTTTTTCCTTGGGTTCTTTTGGTTCCTTTGTTTTTGGCTCTTTAGTCTTTGAAGCTTTTGGCTCCTTTTGTTCAGTATTCTCTTCAGATTTATTCATATCTGACTCTTGGTCTGAGCTGGCTTCATCGGACTCTGTTTCACCCGTATCTGCGCTAGGCGTAACAATCTCATTTTCAGAACTTCCTTGATCGTTACTATCATCAACTTCATCTTGTTCTTCAGAAGCTTCATCTTGAGTTGTTGTAGTTTCTGGTGCATCCTCATCATCAAGCTCGATTGAAACTTCGTCTACATCTTCGTCTGCTTCTGCTTCTTCTTCCAATTGATTTCCAACATTATCATTGCCATGCCGAGTAGCAGGTGTTTCATTAGAAGTTTCCCCTCCGTCTTGATTATTGGCATCTCCATTTCCCTCATTGACACTTTCGGTGTTAGCTGCCTTTGGTGAATTCTTTACATTTTTATTCGTTTTGGTTGAATCAGGAGTAGCTTTTTCATTTTCGAATTCGCCTTCGGCAGTATTCACCTCTGAATTTGAATCTGAGTTTGCATCACTTGGAGTATCTTCAGTTGATTTTACTTGTTCTGACTCCAAATCACTGGAACCGACTTTTTCGCTTTCAACCTCTTGTCCTGTTTGAGATGTAGCTTCTGATTTTGACTCAGTTTCAACAGGATTGGATTCAGGAGAATCCTCATTGTTACTTGCTTTATCGGCTGCCCCAGGTTGCTGCACATCAGGTTCTGCAGGGATGGTTTCTTCATTTTTGCCCTCAGCCTCTGCCGGTTCAGATAACTCTGAGTCTACCTCAGTCCCTGAACTCGAATCTTCAACGCCTTCTGGTTCAGGAGGAGGATCATTATTGCCGCTTTCACTGCTTGCTGGTGACGCTGCTACCGATGATGGTTTTTCTTTTTTCTTCTTTTTCTTTTTGTCTTCCTCTTGAGCCCATTCTTTCTCAGCTTCTTTTTCAGCAGCTTTTTGTTTCTTAGCCTTTTTTCTAGCCTTTTTATCCGGAGGATTATGAATAGCATTTAAGCTATCCAGAAATAACTCTTCTTCTGTTTTTTGTGGAACGGTATCTAACTTAGCACTGTCTAGCTTAGCACTATCCGCAGAAATGGTATCATTGCTAATCACAACACTACTCGAATCATCTTGACCTTGGACGCAAAGACAAAGACTTAAACTGAAATAAACTACAAATAGGTACCTCATGTAAGTATACATTCCCAAAGGGATTGTTTTCGTTAAATTAAGGAAAATGTTACACGAAAGCTAAAATAATTGAGACAGTTCTCAATACTTGCAAGTGGAAAAGTCAATAAATTCTTGAAATAACATCAAAAATGTTAAAGAAAGAAATGGAAGTTCCATCCTCATCCAAATAAGCAGTTTCATCTGATTCTACTGAATCATTTGACTCTGTTTTCTCCACTTTTTTCACCATTTTCTTGACCTCAATTTTAGTAACAGAATATTGACCATCGTTTAAGCTGGTAATAGTATTAACCATTTCATCTTCATTGACTTTTACATCGTCATACTCAACACTTGCTACCTTATTCTCAAAATCAATCTCACAAGCCTTTACACCCTCTAAACCAGCTAACTTCTGATTGATCAGGCCCGCGCACATTTTTTCGCAAGACATCCCTTCAATTGTAAGATTAGCAACAGTTTTAGTTTCATCTGCTTCAATCTCCAATTCAGTTTTGACAATTTCTGTCTCAATCTTCTTATTATTGGTTTCTTGATTATTGTTGACATTTCCGCAAGCCATAAGTATAATAGCTAATGCGAAAGCGTTCGATAGTCCAAAAATGACTTTCATAGGCGTACAATTAAATCAAATTTAAGGAATCCAGGTCGATTATTATGTTAAAATAGTTAAAACATAATAAATGATCAAATTGTTCGACATTTTAAAAGTCGTGATTTCGAAAGAACTTATATTTGCGACATGGCTCAATTTGACTCCGATGAAATGTCTTTCTTAGATCACTTAGAAGTTCTGCGATGGCATTTGGTGAGGTCTT
>JALEGO010000216.1 GCA_022763165.1 Flavobacteriales bacterium | reverse complement strand
GTCCCTGGTAGTAAAATTATTCTTGAAGATTCTGTGTTTACGAATAAGGAGCAAGGCTCATTCTACAGCCCAAATCAAACTATATACTATTTTAAGGACATTCTTGATCCACAATATACCTATCGGTTGAACGTGAGCGTTGATGGAAAAGAAGGAGATATGGTAAGCGCAGAAACCCCAATTATCGAAGACTTCAGACTTGATGGCGGATCAGTATTTGGAAATTCCCTTATAAAATTGGGCTTTGTAGATGGTGGCGGAACTTACTCTGAAGGTCTGCCTTTTGAGTGGTTTTCAGTTCCAAATGGAAAAGCTTATCAATTGGTATCTACCTTCCACTACGAAGATCATTATAATGACTCAAGCGTGATTGCAAGAAGCTTTGAAATTCCTTACACAGTGCAAAAATCATTCGATGCTGATGGCGGGGAAGACATGGAACAACTCATTAAAGGAGAGGCTTTTTATCAGCAAATTCAAACCAATGTGCCTCCCTTTACGGAAATTCCGAATCTTTCTCATAGAAGATTTCTGCACGTTACCTACGATATGATTGTAGGGGGTGATGAACTAAATACATACATGGAAGTAAACGAGCCATTAACAGGTATTCTTCAAGATAAACCTGAATATACAAATGTAAACAACGGTATAGGTATCTTCTCCACCAGGGTAAGGGTTACACTTCGAGATGGAGCAGGACTTCCTATACTTAAAACGCTCAATAACAACTCGTTTGCCGAGCTTTATGAGGGTCAATATACAGGATCTCTTGGTTTTTGTGCTGTTGGAGGTACATTTGCATGTCAGTAGACAAATGTCGTTTTGTCAGTTCTTGATTCCTTTTCATTCTTAATTTGTCATGTTATCTGCCAATCTTTCAAGGGAATTGATGATTCTCTTCAATGGCATAAATATTGACTAAGCATCGGAGTAACATTAAATTGAATTATGGGAAAAATTATAGGAATAGATTTAGGTACCACCAACTCGTGCGTTTCTGTAATGGAAGGCAATGAGCCAGTTGTAATACCTAATAGTGAAGGAAAAAGAACCACTCCATCTGTTGTTGGATTTATTGACGGAGGCGAGCGAAAAATTGGAGACCCGGCTAAGAGACAGGCAATTACAAACCCAACGAAGACGGTTTTCTCTATAAAAAGATTCATGGGACTCACTTATGATGAAGTGGGCCGAGAAATAGAACGTGTGCCTTATGAAGTTGTGAAGGGCAAGAATAACGTTCCTAAGGTAAAAATAGATGACAGAGAATACACAGCTCAGGAAATCTCTGCAATGGTTCTTCAAAAAATGAAGAAAACCGCTGAAGATTATTTAGGTACTACAGTATCTGAAGCTGTTATTACTGTTCCTGCCTATTTTAATGATGCCCAAAGACAAGCAACCAAAGAAGCTGGAGAAATTGCCGGTTTGGATGTTAAAAGAATAATTAACGAACCTACTGCCGCTTCACTCGCATATGGCTTAGAAAAGAAAGGCCAGGACATGAAGATTGTAGTATTCGATTGTGGTGGTGGAACGCACGATGTATCAATTTTGGAATTGGGTGATGGTGTTTTTGAAGTAAAATCAACAGATGGAGATACACACCTCGGTGGTGACGACTTTGATCAAGTGATTATTGATTGGTTAGCTGATGAATTTCAAAAAGACGAAGGACTTGATTTGAAAAAAGATCCAATGGCTTTACAAAGATTGAAAGAAGCCGCTGAAAAAGCCAAGATTGAATTGTCTAGTACCACAAGTACAGAAATCAACTTGCCTTATATTATGCCAGTAGATGGTGTTCCTAAGCACTTGGTGAGAACTCTCTCAAGAGCTAAATTTGAGCAGCTTGCAGATAGTCTAATTAAAAGAACTATTGAGCCTTGCAGATCTGCATTGAAAAACGCAGGTTTAAATACAGGCGATATTGATGAAATCATTCTTGTTGGAGGATCAACTAGAATTCCTGCTATCCAAGACGCAGTTAAAAGCTTTTTCGGAAAGGAGCCTTCAAAAGGTGTTAATCCTGATGAAGTTGTTGCTGTTGGTGCAGCTATCCAAGGTGGTGTATTGACTGGAGAAGTCAAAGACGTATTGCTTCTTGATGTTACGCCTTTATCATTGGGTATTGAAACTATGGGTGGCGTGTTTACAAAACTCATTGAAGCTAACACAACAATTCCAACTAAAAAATCAGAGACTTTCTCTACTGCCTCAGATAATCAGCCTTCAGTGGATATACACGTACTGCAAGGTGAACGTCCAATGGCAAGTGCCAATAGAACTCTCGGAAGGTTTGTACTAGATGGTATTCCACCAGCGCCAAGAGGCGTGCCTCAAATCGAAGTCACGTTCGATATAGATGCTAATGGTATTGTGAATGTTTCTGCAAAAGATAAGGCTACTAATAAAGAACAAAGTATCAGAATTGAGGCCGGTAGCGGACTAAGTGATGAGGATATCGAGAAAATGAAGAAAGAGGCAGAAGCTAATGCTGCGGAAGATGCTAAGCTTAAAGATAGAGCTGACAAACTGAATAAAGCGGATGCCATGATTTTCCAAACGGAAAAGCAACTTAAAGAGTTTGGCGATAAAATCCCAGCGGATAAAAAGCAACCTATTGAAGATGCTTTAGCCGAGCTTAAAAAAGTTTTTGAAGCAAAGGATATCGATGCTATTGATGCCGCTACTGAGAAGCTAAACAATGTCTTCGAGGCAGCTTCACAAGAAATGTATCAAGCCCAGCAACAAGCTGGAGGTGATCAAGCAGGTCCTGAAGCAACAGCACAGAATGCTGGAGGATCAGAAGAGGTTACAGATGTTGATTTCGAAGAAGTTGAAGAATCTAAATAGCTTTTAGTAAGCACACAATAATTTTAAAGGGGCTCTGCCCCTTTTTTTATGTCCTCATAATTCTAAATTTGCCTAACTAGAACCAAGTTTTTGAATTATAAGGTAGCAAGCTGGATTTCATTAACCGTGATTATTTTGATCACGGCTTTGGCTATTTCGCAATTGCCCAAAATTGACTTTGATTATGATTTTGAAAGCTACTTCCCAAAGGATGACTCTGACATTGAATTCTTTAAAGAACACAGAAAAAAATACAAATCAGATAACGACTTCATTCTTTTCATTATCAAAAATAATCAAAGCATCTTTCAACAATCTTTTTTAAATGAAGTCAAAGCCTTTGAAGATGAATTGAACAATTTGGAGCTGGTGCATTTCACCAAATCACCAGTCACCGCCAAGAGATATATCAAGAGTCCATTTGGATTCTCCATGGTTCCTTATTTTCATCTTGATCAGCCAAATCGATACCAACAGGACTCCATTTTCATTTATGAAAATTCTGAGCTGCCTGGAACACTCATATCCACAGATGCCAATTCCCTAGTGGTATATATACAACATGAACCTTATCTCTCAAAAGTCAAATCAGATTCTTTGCTCACCGAAATACAGGAAGTGATCTCAAACCACACTTTCCATTCGATAAAAATGGCAGGAAGAATTCATGGTCAGCATTATTTTATAAAGAGACTTAGAAGCGAAACCATTCTTTATATATCAATCTCATTTGTTCTTGTAGTGGTCTTTTTGGGCCTATTTTTCAGATCACTCTGGGGCGTTATCGTTCCAATTGCAGTTGTTGTAGTATCTGTCATTTGGTTAATGGCATTGATGATACTTACAGGAAAAAAAATAGATGTCCTAGCAAACCTCATTCCCTCAATAATTTTCATTGTGGGAATGTCAGATGTTGTCCATATTATTTCAAAATACTTAGAAGAGCTACGAAACAAAACACCTAAAATTAAGGCATTGAGAATTGTTTTAAAGGAAGTTGGAACAGCAACATTTCTCACTTCACTTACAACCGCTGTGGGATTCTTAAGCTTGCTTTTCATAAACATTAAACCCATTCAAGAGTTTGCACTGTATATTGCCGCTGGAGTGATTATTTCTTACATTCTCGCTTTCTCAATGCTTCCATCAATTCTTTTATTGGGACCAGAACCTAAAAGAATAGGGAAAGAAATAAAAACAAATATTTGGAATAGCACGCTCCAAAAAACACTCAAATGGACTTTAGGTAATTACAAGAAGATACCGGTTGTCTTTGTGGTCATTTTAATCCTATGTATCTGGTCTTTGTTTCATATTGAACAAGACAATTATTTATTTGAAGATTTGTCAAATGACGATCCAATAAAAGCACCTTATGTGCAGGTCGACAACGATTTTGGAGGTTCAAGACCAATTGAAATAGCTTTTAGTGTAAAAAAATCTAATTGCTTGGAGCAAAATGTATTAAAGCAACTTCAATCTTTAGATCATGAGTTTGAAAAGAAGTTTAAATCTAAAAGCTACCTCTCCCCTTTCAAATCATTTAACGAGTTAAGTAAAATAAAATATGGAAAGGAAATATTATCGCTAGATCAAAAAGAACAAAAGCGCTTTTCGAAGTTTATCAACAAAAATTTTGAGAAATTTCAGTTGAACAAACTGATTAACAAAGAGCTTAATGAAGGTAGGCTAAGCGGAAGGATTCCGGATTACGGTGGTCAATTTATGCGTAAGGCATATGACGAGCTGTTATCAAAATGCCAAAGAAACGAACTGTCGATTAAAATCACTGGCACCGCATTTCTCATAGACATTACCAATGAAACGTTAGTGAATGATGTTATTAAGGGATTGGTAATAGCAATTCTAATCGTCTCAATAATACTTGGACTTATTTACAAATCCTTAAAAATGATTGTCATTTCAATTCTCCCAAATCTGTTTCCCTTGATCGCAGTAGGCGCTATAATGGCCCTAGCAAATATTGATTTAAAGATATCAACCTCCATAGTCTTTACGATTGCTTTTGGAATAGCAGTCGATGACACGATTCATTTTATGACAAAACTTAAATTAGAGTTAAATAAAGGAAAATCATTGCTTTATGCTATAAAAAGATGCTACCTTTCAACGGGTAAGGCAATAGTACTGACCTCTGTGATACTTGGCGGAGGATTCATAAGTCTAATTTTTTCTAACTTTAACAGTATATATTATATAGGGTTACTGATTGGATTGGCTTTATTGATGGCTGTGCTGGCGGATTTAGTGCTCTTACCCTGTCTTTTGATGTTATTTTATGGGAAAAACCGTTAGAGGTATATTTGTAATTTCCTGTCTAATATGGGTAACCAACTTAGGCTATTCAGCACCTTTACCAGTTGGAGGTGGTGGACCACCATGTTTTCCTCCTCCCTGCATACCACTGGAATTGGATGCCAGTATTATTGTAATGATGATATTGTTCGCAACAGTATTATTAAGAAGAAAATATCGAGATTCATTGAAGGGATAGCTCTTTCTCCTTTTCTAAAACGCCATTAACAAAAAGTTCTTCCTTGACAGGTTTTCCTTCAGAATCATAACTCAGCCATTTACCTTTTTTAACATAGTCCAGCATATTTCTATCATAGACTAGCTCCCCACTATACTTCAACTTTCCGTTTTCAAAATACTCTTTCTTTGTAAAAATTAGTTTCTTCTTGTTTTCAAGCAAAAGTTGGCTCTCTAATTCGCCATTTTCGAAGTAGGAACTCTGTTCTAAATAGTATTCAAAGCTTTTATGAAATTGTTCCTTATACTCCAACTGACCATTTTCATAATAATCTTCCCACATGATTGGGCTATCTTTAACATATTTCACAAAGGATTTCTTCTGACCTGAACTGAAATACTTCGTTTTTAAGCTTCTAATATCATCAATTGTTCTAAAATCCGTTTCTAATTGACCATTTGGAAAATAATTCTTGTAAATAGTTAATTTACCTCCATCATAATAGCCCCTATGAAGTAAGCCTCCATCGGTATAATAGTCATTGATCCAACCTGTGCATGCGTATCCCTTACAATCATTGCGAACTGAGTCTCCCCCTGTTCTAGTATTGAGCTTATCATAGATCCTGATACCATATTGATCCTCTAAAACCTCAAATGGCGTGTATCTTTTCTTTTGGGGAATTTGTTTTTGGAGATTGGTTTGTCCAATAGCAGTAATCTGAAGTAGATAGGTTGCGAATAGTAACGTTATAATTTTATCCATAACTCAGACTACGCATAAAATCCTGGAATGTTACCGACTGTTAATAAATTTATATAACCGCCCCCAAGCTTACTTTTAGATTCATTCGAACTACATCTCCCATATTGTCGCATTGATCAAAATCCTTCGAGTTATGATGTTTAGCCAACTCCTGTTTTAAGTTTTCTACCTTTTCCAAAGAAGAAATTTTATCGATTCTCATACAATCAATCAAGTGTTTTAACTTGTACTTAGAAGAATTGACTCGCCTGGCGATGAGTGTCCTTTCTTCTTGTTGATACTGCCTAAAGGTTTCCATAGTCATAAGCCTAATGCATAACTCTACAATTGGATTATTATCCTTGAAATATTGTGGTAAATACAATGATCTTCTTCCCTCATACGACTGTTGATCAAAATCAATTGCTCTGATTCTATATTGTTCCTCGTCAAAATCAGGAGTAACATCGATGACATAATTATAAGACCGCATATCACCCAAAAGCCGTACAAAGCATCTTTCGTTAAACTTTACAAATTCTTTGGCTATACGAACCTTATTGGTCGTTTCCTGAAATAAATTATGCTTAATAAATTGATCTCCCGGAATACCAGCTATATGCTCTTCAATTAGCGTTTGATTATCAACAAGGTAGTTTATTCTGTTTGGCGACAGTATATGTTCTAATTCTAATCCATAGATTCTAGATGCATCAGCTTTTTTGACATAAAAATAATCATGGTTATCGTTTAGTTTGTTCACAATTCGAATGCGAAATGGATTTGAGTTCCCAAAAGAACAATAGTCAATTCGGTCCACAAAAAGGTGTTCCATGACAGATATATCTCCTGCTGTTCTTAAGAGCGCATAAATTTTAGTTAAACCTTCATTCAACTCCTTCATTTGTTCACTATCGTATAACATACTTTCCCATAACGTATCTTCTCCATGTTTGTCATATAAAGGAAAAGCACTCGTATAACGAATAAGATCTTTGTAGCTGACTGGAATTTTATTTTCCCTCTCGTATTCCTCCAAATAACCTCTTAAGTCTGGTATTATAGGGAAATTTGGTTTTTTCTTGGACATCAATTTGTCGTTATCAATAGAAAGATCCTTTTTCATTTCGAAACATTTATATATCAGATTCGTATCTAAATGAAAAGATAAACAAATTGATCATGAAACGTATCTATACCACTATCGCTCTGCTCACAGTTCTCGTTTTAGGGACTGGTCTTCAATCAAAGGCTCAAGATGAAGAAACAAGTTTACCACCAGCCAAGAATAATCTTTCTATTTATGCTTTTCAACTGTTTCAAAAAACTCTTGCATTTGGATATGAAAGAGCATTGAGCGATAATTTTGGAGCTAAACTCTCTTATTTCAGTAATTTAGATGTCAATTTTCAAGAAGTAGAATTACACGGTAGATATTATTTTTTAAGAACTGCTCCTGCAGATTTGGAACTGAGTTTTCTGACTTTAGATGATTTGTCTTATGATGTTTTTGGGTACGCAAGTGCAAAATCGCTATTCGACTTTCACAATACGAATTTAATTTATACTGGAAGACTTGGAATAGGGGGACATGTTATCTGCCTGAACGGCTTTAATATTGAATCATATCTCGGTTGCGGATATTATACAGTTCAGAAAGGTGATTATATAGAAAACAACAAAAAAAGTGAATTGCGAGGTATCAATGTAAGTATGAGAATTGCTGCTGCTTATCGTTTTTAAGTAAGACTCGTAAAATATTGCAAGGCGAGATCATAGGATTTCAATCCAAACCCTGAAATATGACCTTCACAGACAGGAGAAATCAATGATTTATTTCTGAACTCTTCTCTATCAAAAATATTGGATATATGAACTTCTACTGTTGGCGTTGATACAGATTTGATCGCATCCCTTATTGCAACTGAAGTGTGCGTATATCCTCCTGCATTCAAAACCACACCATCATACGACTCTGATGCTTGAATGGCATTGATAATTTCCCCCTCAATATTAGATTGAAATATATCTAGCTTTAAAACATTTTCAAAACGACTTTCTAATTTTTCCAAATATTGTTCAATGGGAACCACACCATAAACATCCACCTCTCTAATCCCAATCATGTTTATATTTGGTCCATTGATAATTTTAATTCTCATCGCAATAAGTTGTTGAACAAAGATATGATAACATACTATGAGGACTACCTCATGTTGGAAAAAGGTCTTTCAAAAAACTCTGTTCTTGCCTATATGTCAGATGTTAAGAATTATTATGAATTTCTAATTCTATCAAAAAAGGAGCACGATTACAACCACATTGACATCATTAGATCTTTCATTCATCACGTTTCAGAACTTGGTGTTTCACCTAGAACTCAGGCCAGAATAACATCTTCTTTAAAATCATTTTTTAACTACCTCATTCAAGAAGAAAAGATAGAAGATAATCCAGTTACAAAAATATCTTTTCCGAAGCTAGAGATGAAAATTCCTGATGTCCTTTCTTTTGAAGAAATCTTGAGCATTATTAAAAGCATTCAAGGAGATGACTTCGAAGCAACAAGGAATCGGCTGGTCATTGAGTTACTTTACGGTTGTGGTTTAAGAGTTCAAGAACTAGTAGAGCTTCAAATTTCAAATATTTATTCGGATCAGGAGATCTTGAGAGTTATCGGCAAAGGCAATAAAGAAAGACTAGTGCCCTTCGGAAGTCATATCAAAGATGCCCTTGAAAGCCACCTGTACCTTAGAAATCAAGTTTCAGTCAAAAAAGGAAATGAGGATGTTCTCATTTTAAATCGAAGAGGAGCATCCATTTCCAGACAGATGATTTTTATAATGGTTAAAAAGCATGCTGAAATGGCGAACATCCAGAAAAAAGTAAGTCCCCATGTTTTTAGACATTCCTTTGCCACACATCTCATCGAGGGGGGTGCTGATCTGAGGGCCGTTCAGGACCTATTGGGTCATGCTTCTATTACCACCACTGAGATTTATACACATGTAAGCTCAGACCTTCTGAGAGAAACCCTTACTAGCTTCCACCCCAGGGCATAAAAAAAGGCCCTCATAAGAGAGCCTTAACAAATTAATTTCGTAGAAATTATTTTAATTTACCCAGTTTAGCGGTAACCTTTGATTTAGTTGTAGTGAAAATAAAAGGTATACCCTTGGTATTCTCTTCAAATCTTGGGTAAAGCACGAAGTCATATCCTTGCTCACCACTGATCAAATTGTAAAGAGCGTAATTTTGAACCGTAGTAGGTGTAATGTAACTACCCACAATTGGAATGCTGCTTGTTTGGTCAATTCCAACATAACCAAGACTACTGATACTAGCGCTTTCAGCTTTGAAAAGTCTTGCAAAGTCGATTCCAATAATTTTAGTTTGAGAAGCTTCAGCAGATTTTTGATCAGACACTTCCATGTCATTTCTACCCAATTCATACATTACATTTGGATGCGATATTCCCATACCCGTATAGTTGCAACTAGAGATAGATAACGCCAAGGTACTTCCGGCAACTATGTTAAAAAGTAGATTTTTGATTTTCATAGCATTAAAATAATTTGAAACAAAGGTCTAATTTTTTCAATACCGTCAACATCAATGCGAAAAAACTTTGAAGATTCTAATGTTAACATTCAAAATTTAACTTTTGACAAGACAATTGAACACAGCATTGTTCAAGAAATTTGAAATGAGGTACATTAAAAGAAGCTTTTAAAATTTAAATTGACGAAAAATTGCCCTATGAGGACGAAATTTACTGTACTTCTTATCATCTTAACTTTTGGATTCTCTTATGGTCAGGGTTCCGGAAGTGGATCTGGTTCAGGTAGTGGATCTGGGTCTAGTGGTAGCTCTTTT
>JALEGO010000215.1 GCA_022763165.1 Flavobacteriales bacterium | reverse complement strand
GTAGTTCCAAAGCTGCATATTTAGATCGAACACCAACTTCCGATACGGGATCCTTTCTTAATGCATTGCGTTGTATACAAGCATCAATTTTCGACTGAAAATAATAACCAACAACGCTGTATCCGTTCTCTTTAGCACGCTCAATATATTGCTTTCGTTCCTCTCGACTTACATTAGTATTGTCAACTACAAATTTGGCCTGAACATTAAAACAATAATCCAAAAGTTTACTTTCTTTTCTTCGAGTATTGAGTTGATCTAAACTGACTCGTATATGAGAATTAAAGAACTTTGCTTTGTAAAAAGAACTTTTACCACTTGCAGGGATGCCTATAAAAAGAATCATCTCCATTTTAAATTGGTTTTAACCTTTCCATTTGCGGAATGAGATCGATGAATTTTTGCCTTTCTTTAGTAAACCAAATCGCTGGAACAGTATCCCATTTTGAGCGCTCAACCTCATTTTTGAGATACTTTACTTTAACACTTAGCCGGCCTCTTTTAAACCCATCAGGCATGTCATTCCAATTTAAACCTTTGGAAAAGCACATTTCTTGCATGTCATTGCTGTTTTTACCCTTCAGTTCTTTGTGTGAAAACAAACTCTGAGCAGCCATGATAATTGAATTTCTTACAGCATCTTGTTGTCTCCAGATAAAGTAGTTTTCAACTTCTACGGGATCAGGAATCGTAAAAACGCGACTATCAAAAAAAGCCTTTTTGTCTTCGACTTTTCCAAAAAAATCATTGAAATAATATGTCGCAATAGAGGCAGAAATACTGGCGATTTTTTGAATGTTACCATCAAAATATGCGGCAGTTCCGGCTTTCTCAAAATCGGTTAAGAGTATACTAATCTCATCACTTTGCGTATAAGCAAACACACTTCCCTGGATTTCCTCACATAGTTTTCTAGAGGTATAATCCATTGTATCTATCAGCTTTTGATCATAGGGTCGTTCCATACCTTTCGTGAATGAGTGGAAAGCTTTACCATCAAGGCGAATAATAGTATATGTTCTTCTAGGAAGGAAATATCTACTTCTGTTTTCATATTGTTCCTTCATTCGTTTTCCTAAACTGTCAGTCATAATAGCATAAAATTAAAAAAGCCCGAATCTCTGATTCGGGCTCTGATTTGTTGTTGTCATTAAATCATATCAAGCCCGCAACATCATTAAATGCTCCAATGCTTGAGTATATGTTTTTTGTAGTTTCATTTCTTATAAGGTTATCAAAAATATGGAATTCCATAAACGGTGTAGTAAACTAAAATGATAACATAAGTTAACGTCAAACGAAATAGCCCTTATTAACTTTATTCTATTATTTGCTATGAACCTCAAACTGCTTATCATTCTAGTATTTTCCGCTTGGAACTCATACGCTCAGAGTTCGGAGGAATTGCTCCAAAAACTATTTGAGTCCATAGAGAAATATCACACATTGGTTTATGATTTTAAGATGACGGAAAGAGTGGAAAACCGATATGTGTCAGGTCAAACAGTCACAACTGTTAGAGCCAATCCTTATGCCGTTTATATCAAAAAGCTGGCAGAAGACAAAGTTGTTGAAGTTCTTTATAACAAAGAGAGGGGAGAAGATGCCTTGGTCAATCCTGGTAGCTTTCCATGGGTCAATCTCAATTTAGATCCTTACAGCTCATTAATGAGAAAGAATAAGCATCAGACCCTTTTTGCATCAGGATTTAGTTTTTTTGGAAATATCTTAAAGTCAATAGTTGATGAGGGTAGTGATCAAAATAAGTTTACAATCAAAGAACAATCACAAGGGCAAACCCTGATCTTTGAACGATTGGATTACAAAAAAAGCATCTTTACAAACCCCAAAACGCAGACAACTACTGAATTAGCAAATAGCAAAAGGCTGAGCGAATATGCTATAATTGAATCTAATGAGTCTTTAGATGAATACGGTCAAGTAATTGCAAAAGGGGATCAGATTGAGCTACCGAATTGCTATGCAAAGAAAATGGTCCTCTTTATTGACCCCAAGACTTTTTTGCCTTTTGATATCAAAGTATATGATGAGAAGGGATTATATGAACACTATGAATACAAGAACATTCAAGTCAATCCTACTTTGGATGACAATGAATTCCAACCCAATTGCAAATCTTACAATTTTTAAATCATGAGTATGAATACAATGCGCGCTGCAGTTTTAGAGAAATATGGACCTGTTGAAAAGGCTTTTAAGATAAGAGAATGGCCCAAACCAAAAATTGACCCGGATGAGGTGCTCATCAAAGTAGAGGCTTTTGGGCTCAATTTTGCTGATACTATGGCTGTCAAAGGACTCTACAAAGATGCGCCTGATGCGCCTGGAATTATTGGTTATGAAGTTGTTGGTATTGTTGAGGAGATCGGTGAAAAGGTTGAAAATGTGAAACCTGGAGCACGTGTTGTGGCGCTTACGCGATTTGGAGGCTATGCAGAATACGCAAAAACGCATTATACAGCCGTAGCTGAAATCGGTGATATGGAATCAGGAGTAGCTGCCGCAATTGCAACGCAATATTGTACAGCCTGGTATGCGGCATGTGAATTGACAAACATTCATGAAGGAGATCATGTTTTAGTGCAAGCTGCGGCTGGCGGAGTAGGTACCGCATTAGTGCAAATTGCTAAATATAAAGGTTGTACAGTTTACGGGACATCCAGTAGGCCTGAGAAAATTAAATACCTAAAGTCTTTAGGTGTAGATTATCCCATCAATTATGCTACCCAAGATTTTGTGGAAGAAATTGAAAAGGTAAGAGGTAAAAACGGAATCGATATTGTGTTTGATAGTGTAGGAGGGAAGGTTTACAAACGAAGTAAAAAACTACTTGCCCCTGGCGGAACAATGGTGGGATATGGCGCTTCTAGTAGAGGTAATGGCAATATTTTCTCCGATCTCAAATTGCTTTTTGGCTTTGGTTTTTATCATCCAGTTTTTTTGATTCCTAATTCACACAGTTTGATGGGCGTCAATATGTTAAGAGTGGCGGATCACAAGAAGCCAGTCATACAAAGATGTATGCATAATGTTCTGAAACTGATTCAGGAAGGACACCTTAAACCTCATGTTGGAGGAATATTCAAAGTTGGTGAATTGGCAGATGCACATCAGTTCTTATCTGGACGAGCCTCAATGGGTAAGATTATTGTTGAGTGGAATTAGATTTTTTTGGACACCCCCCGATGTATTTTATTTTGACTTAGTTCTTCACATATCCAGTAGTGATACATCGGGTCGGGTGTTCCATTATATCTTTTGAAAGTGAGCACTTTCAAAAGGATGTCATTTCACCCCCTGGTGCGAACTCCGAATGTATAAAGATTCGGTATTATCGATTGTCATCATCATCCTCATTATAAATGAATGGGCCAGGAATCATTGTCCGATCGGGTTGACAATCATCCAGCCCATTCATATTTGATCATATCTCTTTAAACTTTCAATGTTTCCATTCAAATTGTTAGGAAATTGCTAAACTACTTGCGTGTCACTATAAATTGCAATCAGAAGGATGACCTCTATTAGAAATATCAGGAAAACCTATCTCGTAGTTACGATTTTATTCAATCTTGATGTTTTCTTTTTTCTGTTTAAAAACCGGGAGTTCCAAAGTGAATGAAATAATTATTTGGTTTAAGGGATGAACCCCCGGTTCATGTTTATTGGTCAGTGTGAGGGTTTGTTTTAATATGAGACCTATGACCATTTGTAAGGGGTTGCATAAGTTGTATCAATCCTGGATTTGCCTTTATGCCTTGTAGTGAGGCTTTGTGGGTGATTTGACATGTCTTGCACAAACTACCATGAGATCCCTGGAGTCCATAACCTGAATTGTCATAAAGCTCGCGCGCGCTGGTATAATCCTTTATGGAAATGGTTGTTCCTCTTTCGGTTGCACCCCAAGAACTCTTGCCGTCTCCTAAATATTCATAGCTATATAAGTCGTATTGCACTTCTTTTCCTATGTTAGCTGTATTACCATTTTGGAAAAAATCATCAGCTAATGTCATTTTACCACTAATAATGTCTGTGCCAGTTTGATATTTATCTTCCAAGTACTGCGCAAATTCTGGCACATCTGTCGAACTGGTTATTTCATAGCTTCCGTCTCCATTGAATTTCATCGTGATTTGGGTATCATATGAATTGTAAATATGGACACCATTTTCATACTGAAACCCATGTTCTGCTAAGCCCAACTCGTTAAACTCCTCTCTTGAATGAATATTAGCATCATAATAGTATGTTAGTATTCCGTCCTCAAGCGCTGAATACCAAGTTCCATTGGGTGGGTCATCAGGGGCCATTCCGTTAGGATCAATGAGTCTAATAGGGTTATTCAGAACGTAGTTGTACGGTGACCAGTTAGTGAATTCTTCGGCTAGTGGATCAATTGTATGCCATCTCGCAATGCTTGGATCATACCATCTAGCCCCATAATCCAACATATTTAAACCAAGATCAGAGATCATTTCTTTGCTATTGTATTGATAGCTATTTTCAGTTCCGATTTGGCTATAATTCTTTTGCATGTTCATCCCAAAAGGATAATAATCGTTCTTTTGAAGCACTTCATTGTCATCAATTTTTTCATCATTATTCAAATCGGAAAACATGACTCTGCTATTCCCAAGATGATCTTTTAAGGTATATTCATATTGAAACCCATTATTAGATTCGATAGCTCTACCTTCCTCATTATAAATGGCTTCAAGTTGATCATTCGAGTATTCACAACCTGCTGCATAATACTTGTATTCAATTGGAGAACCGTCATTTTTCTTCGTGATTTTTTGAACCTTTCTGCCGTTGGCATCATAGATTACTTTGATAGTATCGAGGTTGTCAAAAGCAAATATCACAGGAAGATTAAGATGATTATAATGGATAAACACTCTTTTACCATTATCGCGTGTTACATTGCCCGCATCGTCATAGGAGTATCCATTGATGGTTTGGGTAGAAACATAACCTTGATTTAAATCAGCAGTTTCTTCAACCTTATCCAACTGATTGTTGAGATCATATGTGTATTGTAAATCATCCATTAAGCCCATGGGGTTATATCTCTTCAAACTTTCAATGTTTCCGTTCAAGTCATATTGCAGGCCTTTAACATCAAAATCTGGAGTATTGAGATAGTTTTGATTTCCAGTTTTAGCATAATATTCCGCCTGAAGCAACTGATTTCTATTATCATAATCATATGAGTAAGCCTCGGTAAGGCTTTCTGAGTTTTTCCATTGAACAGAACTTATGCTTCCGTTGAATTTAACACCATTCAAAAAGAATGATGAAGTCTCATATTCAACTTTTTCTGAAAAGAGTTTCTTCTCGCTTGATATCTGTACCTGACCGTAGGCATAGGTGAAAAGCATAGAAAAAATACCAATGAGCTGTTTTGATTTGATTATTTCTTTCCTTGTTTTCATGACAATTGGTTTTTGAGTTCAAAAAGAGTTTACAAAGAGGTTTTGGACAAGGCTAATCTAATTCTGTGTTACGATCAATTGAAGTAACAGAATGATGACCTCTACTAGAGAGATCAAGAAAATTTGTCTTGTGGTTATTTTGTGGAGCCTCGATATTCTCATTTTTCTGTTGTTTAAAAACCGGGAGTTCTTTGTAATATAGGGCATGATTATTTGGTTAAGGGGGAACTCCCGGTTTGGATTTATTAGTCTCTATAATATTCTTCAATGTAGTCTCCATGCAGACCAAACTGGAAAGATGGCGTGTATCCGTCTGTATTCCAGTCGAATAGAGGGGTGAGTGATCGGATGTTTTTCCCTGATCCACTTGATTTGGGGTTTCCAAAATACAATTCAGAACCTCCGTTTCTGTCACCAAGCCCATCGAAAGACATGGTTGTTTGACCCCTTGGGGTTTCTACTTGCCCGACTAGCGAGAACCCTTCGGCACCATGTGATATATCGAAAAAATCGTTAATGTTTATTGGCCCCGAGGTTATGCCATCAAACTCTTCCATCAAGATGAATTGATTGAAGACTTGTTGCATATTGGAAACTGTTGTTGTCCCACCCAATTGACCTGTAATAATCCCTCCATTTCCGGCTTTTTCATAGATTTTTAATGCGTGAAGCTCACCGGTTAGTACCATTTCTCCATCACCATAAGTTACATCTGAATCGTAACATTCACCGCAAGTTGATCCAAATGTTTCATCTGCAGCCTCTTGTCCATATTGTTTTACAAATGAGAGGTAGTTGTCACCTTCTTCGGAAACATAATTGACAGACCCATCTTCGTTTGCATAAGGTTTCCATAGAGGAGCTTTCCCATCAGGATCTGTCATACTAATAGGATTATTCATAACATAATTATATCCGGACCAAGCCGTGAATTCTTCGGCTAGTGGATCAATTGTATGCCATCTCGCAATGCTTGGATCATACCACCTAGCTCCATAATCCAGCATATTTAAACCAAGATCAGAGATCATTTCTTTGCCATTATATTGATAGCTATTTTCAGTTCCTATTTGGCTATAATTCTTTTGCATGTTCATCCCAAAAGGATAATAGTCGTTCTTTTGAAGTACTTCATTGTCATCAATTTTTTCATCATTATTCAAATCGGAGAACATGACTCTGTTATTCCCAAGATGATCTTTTAAGGCATATTCATATTGAAACTCATTATTAGATTCGATGGCTCTACCTTCTTCATTATAAATGGCTTCAAGCAAGTCATTTGAGTATTCACAACCCGATACATAATACTTGTGCTCCATTGGAGAACCGTCATTTTTCTTCGTGATTTTTTGAACCTTTCTGCCGTTGGCATCATAGATTACTTTAATAGTATCAAGGTTGTCAAAAGCAAATATCACGGGGAGATTAAGATGATTATAATGGATAAACACTCTTCTACCATTATCGCGTGTTACGTTACCCGCATCATCATAGGAGTATCCATTGATGGTTTGGGTAGAAACATAACCTTGATTTAAATCAGCAGTTTCTTCAACCTTATCCAATTGATTATTGAGATCATACGTGTACTGTAGATCATCAATTAAACCCATTGGATTATACCTCTTCAAGCTTTCAATGTTTCCATTCAAGTCGTAGTGCAGACCCACAACATCAAAATCTGAACTATTGATATAGTGATTTCCAGTTTTAGCATAATAATCCGCCTGAAGCAATTGATTTTTGCTATCATAATCATATGAGTAAGCCTCGGTAAGACTTTCTGAGTTTTTCCACTGAACAGCACAGATGGTTCCATTAAATCTTACACCACTATTGTGTAATGAAGACTTTTGATAATCGACTTTTTCCGAAAAGAGGTCATCATTGCCATTATTGATAATGATCAATTTGTCTCCATGGATCTGTGCGTGTATATTGAATTGGTATCCAAAAATTAAGGTAAGAAGAAATAAGAAGGTTTTGTTTGTAAAATATGCCCTTGTTTTCATGATTTTATTGTTTGTGGTTTCAATTCTATGACTACTTGTTATTGGATGAACTGCCGCTGCCGACTTGAACATCAATGACGCCCTTTTTATTTATATCATTGATATCTGTGAGCCAACCTCTAATGTTGTACTTGTAATCAATATTTTGAAGAAACTGATTGCTTCCAGACTTGCCTCCTAAACTTTTACGCTTTAGTTGCGATTTTTCGTCATAAGAGTTTCTTGAAAGCAGTACTTCATTTCCACTGTTAATTGTGTGGTATGTGTCGATTAATCTGCCCGTATGATCGTAAGTATAACGTTTGTCGATCACATAGCTTTTAGTGGCTCCAGAAGCAAAAGTTGCTCGCTGCTCTTTCTTTTCGTTCTGGACGTTTCCGAGGAAATCGAAACTAAATGAGTTTATATCAACTTCATTCAATATATTCTCTGATTTGGTTTGAATTACTCTTGATTTTTCATCGATGAAGGTCGAGCTTGTCAAATATTGAAATGGATTATTCTTCTCATCGAATACCGCAATTTTCGAACCCGTTGCAAGCCCAATCGTATTTGATGAAGCTGCCAATGAATACATAGATCCCGCTTGAGGCTTAAATAATTCAATGGTCTCAGATTGTCCATTGCGATTGAAGTCATAGTGGTCAAAGTATGTTACCGTGTAGATTTCAGTATTTGCCGATGGAAAGGCATTTGATGTTGAATAACCATTTAGGGAATTGTTTTCCAGCTCATATAATCCATCAGCATTACTTGGTACAGCCGTTCCATTATAAGATCCAGTCATGATTTCTCTTCCAAGAATGTCATATTTAGCAAAGATTTTGTTGTCATTTGGATCGATAGACAAAACCTCTCTGTCCAATCTATCATAATAAAACTGATGAACATCTGAGCCTGGAAGGTCCTTTCTAATGAGTCTGCCTCTTGCATCATATGTATAGTTATATGTGCCTAATTTATAAGTAGGTGACAGGTAATTAAAGTTATTGTCTTTACTCATGTCGTCAAATAACTGCGGAGGAATTACAACAGCAATACGACCAAAGTCATCATATATCGTATATGTTTTCGCGCCTTCATTGTCTTGCATAATTTCGCGACCGAGTTTGTCTTTATACATTGTAATGGAGTTGCCATCTTCATCAATAATTTGAGATACGAATAGGGTACTATCATCATAAGCCCCCGTTGAGGTACCATTTGAAAACAATCGTACTTCATTTAGTGCATTCGTTCTGTAATTCATGAAGCGTTCATGACCTTCGCCTATGGCCCAAGCTTTACCAGGACTTCCAGTCGATAAATCTCTTGCAAGCGGAGATGCTTCCTTAACAGCTTCAGCGTATGCAAATGAGTTTTGAACCAAGTTGCCACCATGAAAGATGTTCTGAGCTATTTTAGCATTGCTAATGAATGCACCACCCATAGTTCCTGTTGTAAAGGGCAAGTACGTTTTTGGGTTTAATCCTAAATTATCGTACTCTGTAATTTCTACGATATCTCTTTCGCCCGGAGATTGAGCTACTAGAACTTTTTGAATGGGTCTTGAGAATCCATCTAAATAGGTCACCGATTGAAGTGCTTCTTTGTTATTTAAGCCATTGACTTGGGATAGTGTTTTAATCCCTTCCACTGTGATGGTTTTTTCTGTAATCGCGTTTAAGGAAGAAGTTTGGTCAATGGCATATTCCATAGTTTGAATGATGTCCTCATTGAAGTCTTTGATCATGACAAGGCGATTAAATGCATCATATGCATAAGTAGATGGTATATTGTTTTCATCAGATATTGCAACGACTTTAATATCATCTAAATCGTATACAAATGATTTCATTCTAGCATCTTCGGGATACATTCTCAATTCATCAAGAATTGAATTTCCTTCCATGATTAAAACACTGCCCCCAGTTGGGACTTCAATAATCATATCCTGTTTCTTAAAACCATTTACAGTTCCAGGTACTGATTTGGACTTAAGTAAAGAACCATTTAATCGAATGTCGCAGTTTCCGGAAGTTTGCCAATATGATAATCTGTAAGTGCCAACAGGAATGAATTCAATTTTTACGGTCGCATTTGTGCCGAGTTGGTAACTTTTAGATCCACATTTACTATTGTTATATACGAATGATCCCATGTTCAACTTAAGACCTAAGCCATTGTCGTGAGTCGACTCAAAAGAGGTATATAACACTTCATTATGTGTGGCATTTGTTATAGTTGCTACTGGCTTATTGATATCGCTTTTCCAAATGATAGAATTGGTTTCTCCAAAATGTGATTTGTACTCCAACAGTTGATTTTTATTGTTGTAAGAGATATATTCGAATTCAGGCGCATCATCTCCATTATTCACGTAATTGGCCGACTTGTATAGTGTGCCTACATTGTTGTAATCGAATACATGCGCATTCGTGAAGTTTGAAATTGGGGCACTCGTTTCTAAGGTCCAAACAGCCTTCTTTGTTGGTTTACCATTTTCGTCACCGAATTCTACAAGTGTTCCTGAGATGGTTTTCTCCTGACCATTGATCTTTTGTATAGTTTGCACATGTTCAATCGGAACGTTGATATGGAACTGTTTTAATGCCTCGATTCCTGCTACTTCGGGAGTGAGAACACCTGCGTTTTGATGCATGCTGAAAGCGTAGGTGTTCTTCGTACGGTATGTTGTTCCATCACTACCGTAAGTGATGGTTTCTATTGGATTTGTATGATGGCCTGCGGTTTCATCATAAACATATTCAGTTACTTTCTTGACGCCATCTACGATTTCTGTGCTTGATTTCAAATATGTCCATTGGGAGTTCACTTCATAGCTTCTGTAGGCAATTTCTTCGCCCCATAAAGGATTGTTGAGTAGAGTTCCAGGTTGTTGTCCAAAACAAACATGAGTTCCGACCGTATCACAATTTATGGCAGCAAATGCTGCTTCAATACCTGTGAGGCCGGCACTGCTAAAGAAACCACTTGAAGTATCAAGTTCTAGAGGGCTACTACCAGTTAATAGATTGCCAAGGTCTACTGAGGCTGTAACACAGTTTCCATAATAAACCTCAGTTACATTGGTAGGATCACATGTGTATGTGGAAGCATAGAAACATTGACCTCCTTGAATTCTTTTATCAACCTTTAGCCCTATTATTGTGTTGTTGTTTACAGTTTCATCTTCCCGGAAATCCCATTCGTTATAAACTTCTCTCACTAAGCTGAATGATCCATTAGGGTTCTTTTTGAAATCCTTTTGGCTGAGCAGTTTTCCTCTTTTCCAGTCCATATTAGTTTTAAATGTGAAAGGGAACCCGCTACCACCCCAATCATTTGCGTAAGAAAAGGTTTTTATGGTTTTACCCCCTTCAGCGCTTGCGCCATAAATTACATTCACTTCCGGATATACCACATGACTTCCATTTGAAGCACCCAATGGTGTTTTGCTTGAAGAGTTCAGCGCATTAAATCGACAAACCCTGTTGGCGCAGTCTGGCATGTTCATTGGATCATTGGGATCTCCCCAGCTAGGGAGTTCACGATACATTCTCATTACCCAGTCATACCTTGGGAAATCTAATAACCTTCCGCTAGATAAATTCGGGTTAGAAACATTGTCGTTTTGTACATATTCGTATTGAACCACACGGTCGCTTGCTGAAGAAATTCCATCATGGTAGGTGATCTTTCCAATTCTAACACCTCCAACAGGAAGGGCGTCCAAAGCTGCAAGGTCCATCTCGTTTGAGCTAATGTCATGCTGTTCCCATTCAACGTGCATATTGGCATAGTCTCCTGGCGCAATAGCCTCCATCTCCACAATGTACGTTCCTGAAAGCCAAATATCTAATCCGTTTAGGTTTCCAGCACATG